>JAKSPZ010000179.1 GCA_024404395.1 Clostridia bacterium
GATGACGAAACAGCAGAAGGTCCTGTTTGAGAAGACCTATGGACCCGTCACCCGTATGCCCGATGTCTTCTGGAAGGCCAGCTATGCCATGGGCATGAAGTTCAAGAAGCTGATTCAGGTTTCCATCGTTCACTTCATCAGGAAGGATTTCAACAAGCTGATGGACGAGTATCAGCCTTCCGCTGTACTCACCGTGCACCCCATCTTCATCGGATCCATCATCGATCTGCTGGAAGAGCGCGGCGAAAAAATTCCCTTCTACGCCCATCAGGCCGACCTGGTCGACATCGCCGATCAGTGGTTTGACAAGCGCATCGACATGACCTTCGCGCCTTCTCAGGAAGCCTACGAGTGTTCAGTCCGCAACGGTCTCGATCCCGCCCGTCTGACGGTGGTCGGCTTCCCCGTTCGCAGCCGCTTCTACGAGCCGCTGCCGCCCAAAGCCCCCAAGGCGGAAGGCGAGCCTCTCTCCATCGCCATCATGAGCGGTTCCGAGGGTTCCGGCACCATCCGCACCATCGCCCGCACCCTGCTGAAGGAGACGGACGCCAAGGTCGCCGTCGTCTGCGGTCGAAACAAGCGCCTGAGAACGCGTCTGCAGGACGCACTCGGCAAGGAATACGCCGATCGTCTGACCGCTCACGGTTTCGTTGAGCGCATTCAGGACGTCATGAACGCCGCCGATCTGCTCATCATGCGTGCCAGCCCCAACTCCGTTTTCGAAGCGGTCGCGCTGAACAAGCCCGTCGTCATCTTCGGTCAGCTGGCAGGTCAGGAACTGCACAATCCCGACATGCTGATGAAGCACGGTCTGGTCACGGTCTGCCGCAATGCCGAAGAGCTTCCCGCCTTCATCAAGTCCCTGCAGGCCAATAACGGCGAAGCACTGAAAAAGATGGCCGCCGCTCAGAAGGCTTACGCGCCCGATGACACCGCCGTCAAGACCGCCGCGATCCTCAATAAGATGATTCCCTAAAGCCAGAATAAAAGAACCCCCGTTCCGATGATCGGAACGGGGGTTTTGTTTGTCTTACATATGGAACAGGCGGCTGTTCTCATAGTCGGGCTCGCAGGTGATGTTCACGCCCAGCTTCTTGAATACGGCTTCGTCGACGCCGGACAGGATAACCGTGGAATGGGCTTCGCAGCCGTTGAGAGCGGACAGCGCGTCCATTGCCTTTTCGGCGTTCTCGTCGGTCGCCGCGCAGATCGCCAGAGCGATGAGGATCTCATCGGTATGCAGTCTGGGATTGCGGCTGCCCATGTGCGCGGTCTTCAGATGCTGGATGGGCTCGATGACCGTGGGAGACATCAGCTGAACTTCGTCGGGAATACCTGCGATGGACTTCAGTGCATTCAGCAGAGCGCCTGCGGAGGCACCCAGCAGGTCGGAGGTTCTGCCGGTGACGATCTTGCCGTCGGGCAGCTCGATGGCGACAGCGGGTGCGCCGGTGGCTTCGGCACGTTCACGTGCGGCAGGTACCACGGGGTAGTCGTCGGTATCGATGCCGAGGGTACCCAGCAGCAGCTTGATCTTGTCCAGCTCGCCCTCGCAGGGAGCGCCCGTGCGCAGCTTGCATGCGGCCTTGTAATAGCGGCGGATGACTTCGCGGCGAGAAGCTTCGCAGCAGGCTTCATCGTCCACAATAGCGTAACCTGCCATGTTGACGCCCATGTCCGTGGGGCTCTTGTAGGAGCACTCGCCGTAGATGCGCTCGAAGATGGCCTTCAGCACGGGGAAGACTTCGATGTCGCGGTTGTAGTTGACGGTGGTCACACCGTAAGCCTGAAGGTGGAAATGGTCGATCATATTGACATCGTCCAGATCCGCGGTGGCTGCTTCGTATGCAATGTTGACGGGATGATTCAGGGGCAGGTTCCAGATGGGGAAGGTCTCGAACTTGGCATAGCCCGCCTTGATACCGCGCTGGTTCTCATGATACAGCTGGGAGAGGCAGGTCGCCATCTTGCCGCTGCCCGGACCGGGCGCGGTCACGACCACGAGAGAACGGGTGGTCTCGATATAATCGTTCTTACCGTAGCCTTCCTCGCTGACGATGGTCTTGACGTCGGAAGGATAGTTGGGAATACGGCGCAGACGATAGACCTTGATGCCCAGGGTCTTCATGCGCTTCTCAAACTGATCCGCGGCAGGCTGACCGGTGTACTGGGTCATGGCGATGGAACCCACATAGAGGCCGAAATCGCGGAAGACGTCGATCAGGCGAATGACATCCAGATCATAAGTGATGCCCAGGTCCTCACGACGCTTGTTCTTCTCAATATCGCCGGCATTGATCGCAATGACGATCTCCGCCTGATCTTTCAGCGCCAACAACATCTGGATCTTGTTATCGGGTTTGAAGCCCGGCAGCACGCGGGACGCATGATAGTCATCGAAGAGCTTGCCGCCAAACTCAAGATAGAGCTTGCCGCCAAACTGACGAATGCGCTCACGGATGCGTTCGGATTGAAGAGAAATATATTTATCGCTGTCAAAACCAATTCTGTTCATGGCGCGCCTCCAAATAAAAATCAAAAGGCATCCCTCGGGGGGGTGCCCTATTCAGTATATCAAAAACATATCAGATTTGCAAATTAAAAAAATGCTATGCTTTCAGCCAATACTTCAAAAGCTTGGACGATGCATCCTGCAGCAGCCACAGTTGAGGTTCGATCGTTCTGCTGCCGCGAAGGGACACCGTTTCGTCCCTCGCGATGATGATATGATCCAGCAGCGGCACACCGATGGGCTGCAGCGCTTGCAATGCGTTCAATGTCACTTCAATGTCGCCATAGGATGCACGCGCCGTGCCGCCGGGATGATTGTGGCTCAGCACGATTGCCGCAGCCCCCGCAGACACCACACACTTCAGCAGCTGTCCGAGATAGAACGGCGTCTCGTCCACCGTGCCCTCCTGCAGCAGTCTGCAGTCCATGAGACGTCCGCCGCTGTCCAGAGACAGGACGTAGAACCGCTCCGTGGCGAGCCCGATGTACAATGACTTCAGGTATTCCGAAGCCTCTGCGACGTTCGTCAGCCTCGGCTTCTCGCCAAAGGTACTCCGCGCCGAATAGCGGGCGAGGTTCGGGATCAGGGTCAGAAGCTGCGCTTCCGTCTCCGTCAGTCCCTCTTCCCGCAATTGGCAAATGTCCGCTTCCAAAATGGACGCGGACACAGGAAAGCGAGCCCTCAGCGCTTCCATGGCCTCGGGCTCACCCTTCTTGCGCATCATCTCCAGCCACCGGCCCCAAGCACGGGCGCAACGGTAGGCGCGCGGATTATTCATTTATGCCCAGATGCCGGCTCCTTCCAGCACCTTCATGCTC
>JAKSPZ010000018.1 GCA_024404395.1 Clostridia bacterium
CGGTACCGCAGCGGCGTACCCGGCGATTGCGCAGCAATTGACGGGCGGAGCTTGCAAAGGGAGCCACAGGCGACAGCGACGAATAAAAAACAGACCGCATTGCTGCGGTCTGTTTTTTTGTTTGGCTTAGGCCTTGGCCTTGGCCTGGAAGGTGGCCATCAGGACGGCGAAGAACATCAGCAGAGCGCGGATGACGTACTGAGTGTAGACGTCCACGTTCAGGATGGTCATGGCGTTGACGACGACGCCCAGGAACAGGACGCCCATCAGGGTGCCCCAGGGCTTACCGTGACCGCCGTTCATGGAGGTACCGCCGATAACGACGGCGGAGATGACGTCAACTTCCCAGCCCTTACCGAAGGAGTAGGAACCGGATGCAACCTGTGCGGAGTGCATGAAGGCTGCCAGGACGCACATGACCTGAACTGCGGAGAAGACGATGACCTTGGTGCTGAAGACGTGGATACCGCTCAGACGAGCCGCTTCGGTGTTGCCGCCGACGGCGTAAACGGAACGGCCGGTGGTGGTGTACTTCATGACGAAGTAGGCGATCAGGAAGACCACGATCAGGATGATTGCGGGGATCGGGATGGCGCCGAAGGGGCTGGGAATGCGGCCGATACCGATCTGCAGGAACCACTGGGGGAATGCGTTTGCGATGGGGAAGCCTTCGCAGATCATACCTGCCAGACCGTACATCAGGTTCAGAGAAGCCAGAGTGACGATGAAGGCGGGCATGTTGAACTTGTGCTGAGCGAAGGCATGGATGACACCCATGACAACAGCGGCGAGGACGGCGATGACCATACCGAGCAGGCAGGCCACGGTGACGCTCATGCCGGTTGCACCGGGCAGGTCACGGCAGCATCTTGCGACGATAACACCGGCGAGGGCGACCTGAGAACCGACGGAAAGGTCGATCTGGCCGGAGATGATGACCATGGTCATACCGAAGGCGATAACACCCTTCAGCGCCTGGTTGCGCAGGATGTTCATGATGTTGTTCCAGGTAAGGAAGTTCTTGCTGGCGAACGACATGATGAGGACGAAAATGATCAGCAGGATCTCAATGATGTGGTCCAGCAGCATGATCTTTGCTTTATTCTTATTCATTGTCAGTCATCTCCTATGCACATTGAGTAAAGCTCGGTAATGTTGGTATCTTCCGGTCTGATCTCGCCGACGATCTTGCCGCCGATCATGATCAGGATGCGGTTGCAGACTTCCAGGAGCTCTTCGAGCTCGGAAGAAACGAAGACGGTGGAGATGCCGTGGCGGGACTGTTCCCACATGATCTCGAAGATCTGCTGCTTGGCGTTGACGTCAATACCGCGGGAAGGCTCGTCGTACATCATGATGGTGGGCTCGTTGTTCAGCCAGTTGCCGACAACGACCTTCTGCTGGTTACCGCCGGACAGGGAGGAGACGGGCGCCAGCACATCGGGGATCTTGATCTGCAGCTCGTCGATCTGCTTGTTGGCGGCGGCGATGCGCTTCTTGTTGTCCTCGACCCAACCGTTGGCGTTGCGCTCCAGAGAAGCGTAGCACAGGTTGTCGCGGATGGAGTGGCTCAGGATGAGGCCCTCGTTCTTGCGGTCTTCGGGGGTCAGGCCCAGACCCAGCTTCTTCATCTCGACGGGGCTGGAATGTGCCTTGGAGACCTTGCCGTTGACGGTGACGGTACCTGCGTCGCGGGGATCGGCGCCGAAGATGGACTTCAGCAGCTCGGTACGACCGGCACCCAGCATGCCCGCGATGCCCAGAACTTCGCCCTTGTGGAGGTCGAAGCTGACATTCTCGAACTTGCCCTTGCGGGTCAGGTTGCGGACTTCCATGATGACCTCTTCGCCGGCGACGACGTCATCGGGACGCTTGCGGATCTTGGTGTCACCGAACATCATGGAGATGATCTCGGCGTTGGTGACATCCTTGGTCTCCACCTTGCCGATGTACTTGCCGTCGCGCAGAACGGTGACGGTGTCGCTGATCTGGGGAACTTCGTGGAGCTTATGGGAGATGTAGATGATGATGATGTCCTGCTTCTTCAGCTCGCGGACGACCTCGAACAGATGTTCGACTTCGTTGGAAGCGAGGGAAGAGGTGGGCTCGTCCAGCATCAGAACTTTGGGATTGAAGCTCATGGCCTTGGTGATCTCGACGACCTGGCACTGCCACATGCTCAGACGGGAGACGATCTGCTTGGGGTCGATATCGACGCCCATCTTTGCCAGCAGCTCGCTCGCCATGGTGTTGGCCTTTTTCCAGTCGATGCGGCCGTGAGTCTTGGGCATTCTGCCCAGGAAGATGTTCTCTGCGACAGACAGGGTGGGAACAAGGGACATCTCCTGATAGACCGTGGCAAAGCCATTGTGGTTGGCCTCGGAGGTGGACTTGAACAGCAGCTCTTTGTCGTCCAGATAGAACTTGCCATCGGTTGCCGTGATGGCGCCGGAGAAGCACTTGACCAGCGTGGACTTACCCGAACCGTTCTTGCCGAGCAGCGCATGGACCCTGCCGCTCTCGAACGAGGTGGTCACGCTATCCAGAGCAAGACAGCCGGGATACTGCTTGCTGATGGATTCCGTTCTCAAAACGCTCATGTATGTTCAGCCTTTCTGCGTTT
This sequence comes from Clostridia bacterium, assembly GCA_024404395.1. GTDB lineage: Bacteria > Bacillota > Clostridia > Christensenellales > Aristaeellaceae > Faecivicinus. The sequence goes on from JAKSPZ010000018.1 coordinate 2,624, forward strand.
ATTGAAGCCGACAACATTGTCGGCGATAATTGCATCTTTACGGAGGTTTCCTGTTTTCTTACATACAAGGCGGCCCTGCGGAAGGGACAGGCATCGAGAAGCCGCCGGTTCCGCAAGACCGCAATGCTGTGGGACGCTTTCGTCCTGTTGCAAGAATACTGCGGGATCGGAAGATCCCGCAGTATAACGATCATCGATTAGCCGATGGCATCGAAGCCGTTGTCAACACGCCATGCATTGACAGCGTCCTTGTCGCGAGCGGTCAGGATGATGCCGGGCAGATACTGGCACTTACCCTGGGTGTCGGAGACGTCTTCGCCACGGATGGCCTTGATCAGAGCGGTCATGGCGTTGTAGCCCTGGCCGTAGGGATCCTGTGCAACAACAGCCTGCAGGGGGCAGTTGTCATCGAGGATCATGGAAGAGATCTGGTCGGAGCCGTCGTGGCCGAAGACCAGGATCTGATCGGACAGACCGGCGTTCTGCACGGCCATAACGGAACCGATGGTGCCGCCGTCGTTAACGGTGATGATGACGTTAACTTCGGGATGTGCGGTGAGGATGCCGGAAGCGGTCTCAAGAGCGGTGTCCTGGAGCCATGCGTCCTGATCGGCAACGATCTCGTAGGTCAGGCCGGCCTCGTCCAGAGCGGCCAGATAGCCCTTAACGCGGTTGCCGGAGTTGTCGGGCAGCAGGGACTTGAACTGAACGATAGCGATCTTCAGCTCGGTGTCGGGCAGCTTTTCCTTGATGATCTCGGCGGCTTCCTGGCCGACGATGTGGCAGTTGGTGTAGTCATCGGAGGTGTAGCCTGCAACGATGAAGCCAACGTCTGCGAGGTCGATGTTGGTCAGAGCAACCTTCATGCCCTGCTCGTCAGCGGCCTTCAGAGCTGCGGTGGAAGCAGCGCCGTTCAGGGGAGCGATGGCCAGACCGGCAACGCCCTGTGCGAGGTAGGTGTTGATGAGCTCGGTTTCCTTGGCCTGGTCATTGTTGGTGTTGTCGGTCAGGCAGGTGACGCCGGCTTCGGCGGCAGCATCCTGATAGCCCTTGGTCAGCATGTTCATGAACTGGTCGTCCTGGAAGACGATACCGGCGACGACGAAGTCTTCATCGGCGATGGCGACGACTGCGAACATCATTGCCAGAACGAGAAGCATAGAGAACAGTTTCTTCATTGAAATACCCTCCTACTTTTATTATCTCCCTCTTCGGGAGAATAATTGCAATGCTTATTATAACATTATTTTCCCTAAATGCAAGCCCTATTTATGAATTTGGGAGGACACAATTATGCAAGTTGACTTTTTTAATGTCATAATATAAAATGGTTGCAACAGTCAATAATTTATAATAAGAGGTAAAAACACCATGATGACGCCCCTTCAGCGCGTGCAGACCGTCCTGAACGGCGGTATGCCCGACCGTCTTCCCGTCCTTCCCCAGAGCTTCATGTTCGCCGCCGCCGACAACGGCATGCCCATCGGCACCATCAACCGCGACGCCGCAAAGATGGCGCGCTGCCTCATGGACTGCCGCGAGAAGTACGGCTATGACGGCTGTATCCTCGACGTGGACGACGCCTCCCTCGCCGAGGCCTGCGGCGCCAAGGTCATCTACCGCGACAACGACGTCGCCGTTGTGGACGAGGCCCATCCCCTGCTGGAGGAGCTCTCCGATATCGATAACCTGAAGCTGCCCGATCCCTATTCCTCCGCCCGACTCCCCGTTTGGCTGGAGACCACCGAGCGCATGCTGTCGGAGGTTGGCAAGGACGTCTTCATCATGGGCCGCGCCGACCAGGGCCCCTTCGACCTGCTGTGCCTGCTCCGCGGTCCGCAGGAGTTCATGATGGACCTCATCGACGAGGAGCCCGAAGTGATCGCCCACGCCATGGAATGGGCGACGGAAGCCCACGTCCGCTTTGCCCGCGCCATGCTGAAACTGGGCGCCCACGCCACCAGCATGGGCGATTCCTACGCAAGCCCCAACCTCATCTCCGCCAAGTTCTACCGTCAGTTCGCCAAGCCCTATGAGCAGATGGTGGTGGACGCCGTCCGCGACCTGCCCGGCGCCTATTCCATCCACATCTGCGGCGACACCACCCTCATCTTTGACGACATGAAGGATCTCCGTCCCGACATCATGGAGCTGGACTGGAAGGCCGACATGGGCGTGGCCCGCAAGGTCCTTCCCGACAGCGTCACCCTCATGGGCAACATCGATCCCTCCGACCCGCTGGTGCTGGGCACTCCCGAAAAGGTCCGTGCACAGGTGAAGGAAATGGTGGAGAAGACCCGCGGACGCAAGCTCATCATCTCCTCCGGCTGCGCCATGGGCGCCAACACCAAGCCCGAAAACATGCGGGCGCTGGTGGAATCCGCCGCCCTGTACGCCACGGCCGAGCAGCTGGAAGCTTTGCAGGCGGGTGAATGACCGTGCGATATACCATTGAAAACGATCATCTGACCGTCTCCGCCGACAGTCTCGGCGCGCAGCTGGCGTCGATCCGATCCAAGGACGGCATCGAATATCTGTGGCAGGGCGATCCTGCCTTCTGGAGCGACCGCGCGCTGAACATCTTCCCCTATGTGGCGCGGCTCACGGAGAACAGCTATTATATGGACGGGGAAAAGCATGAGATGGGCATCCACGGCTTTGCCGCGCAGTCTGAGTTCGCGCTCACCGAACACAGCGGCGATGCCATGACGCTGACCCTCACGGACTCCCCCGCCACCTATCGCCAATATCCCCGCCGCTTCCGCTTCTCCGTGCGCTATGCGCTGAAGGGGAATGTGCTGGAGACGCGTTATATCGTCGAGAATCTTGATGAAAGGACGATGTATTTCGGGCTGGGCGGGCATCCCGGGTTCAATGTGCCCATGGGCGACGGCGGGAAGTTTGAGGATTATCGGCTGCGGTTCGATACGCCCTGCAAGCCCATGCGCGTCCACACCACCCCCGCTTGTTATTTGGATGACAAGGACGTCCCCTATCCGCTGGAAGAGGATCGCCTGCTGCCGCTGCGGCACGATCTGTTCGACGAGGATGCCGTCATCCTGCGTGAGATGAGCCGAAAGGTCACGCTGGAGAATGTGGCGACGGGGCGGTATGTCACCGTTTCCTACCCGCAGATGCCCTATCTCGGCATCTGGCACTGGCCGAAGAAGCCCGCCCCCTACCTCTGCATCGAGCCCTGGTGCTCCCTCCCCTCCCACCAGGATGAGGTCGCTGTGTTCGAAGATCAGAAGGATCTGATCCGCTTGGGCGCAGGCGAGACCTATACCAATGTCTGGACGATCGAAATGGGATAAACCGCGAGAATAACAAACAGCCGAAAGCGCAATGCTTTCGGCTGTATTTGTTGTCAGGCGTCTTTTGGCAGCAGGCGAATCTGGCCGGGAGAAGCGATGATCCGTCCGAGGATCGCCGTGGTAAAGATGAAAGCGGCGATCATCCCAACGGGGACATCGGCAAAGGTGATATACATGGTCACCGCGTCATTGGAGATGGCATGGACCACGAAGGCCGCCAGTCGATAGCCCAGCGGCAGACCGATGATGAGGGTCAGAATCGTCTGCAGGACGATCTCGATCATGGACCCCAGCAGCACCCTGATGTAGCTGTAGCCCAGCGTGCGGAGGATCATGTGCTCGCGTATCCTGCGGCGATAGAAGATCACCGACAGGTTGTAGATCACGATGACGCAGATGAGACAGGCAAAGCCGATAATGATAAAGATGTATCGGCTGAGGTAGACCATCTTCGTCCGGATATCCCGCCGCAGGGTGGAAACATTGCTTACATAGAAGAAGCCGCTCTCGGGGCTGTCATCGAACTCGGGCAGATCGCCGCGGATGAAACGGACGTTGCAGCCGTCGTTTCCGAAGAGGTCGGCATAGGTCTCAATGCTCATATAGCAGCGATAATCCGCCACGGATTTGCAGACGGCGTCCACGGTCACTTCCCGTCCGTTCAGCGTGACGGTATCCCCCGCTCCGATGCCGAGGGTATCGGCCAGTCGGGAATAGATGATGATGCCGTCCCCCAATTCGAGGGGTCTGTTCCGAAGGTCGCAGACATGGATGTAGTCCGTGTTGTTCATGGCAACGAGCTTGGTAAACTCACCTTCAATGTCCACATAGGTCTCGACGCAGGTGTCGTCGCCGTTGTTCTCCAGGGGCGCGTAACTGTAGTAGTGCAGCGCGTAGTCGTAATCGATCTCCTTATCATAGAGGAAATCGATGGAATGATCCTTGGCGTCTCGCACCCCGAAGGACGCGGTCACGATGACACATACCAGCATCATATTGACCATCGCAAAGAGGAAGGTGGCGGGCTTGCCGAAGACGGGCGCCAGGAAAGGTTTCATCCCGACCTGTCTGTTGCGGAGGAACTTCATGCCCGCCTGCTTGGTCTGCGCCCCGTCGTTCATGATCTCCACGATGTCCACGGAGACAATCTGACGGATGTTGACGAACACCGCCAGTACCATGAACAGGCAGGTCAGACAGGCGGCGGCGATGATATTGACCGCATCCATGTGCACAGCGAACTTGGGCAGATAGACGGAATCGGTGTAGAGGTCGGTATAGATGCGCGACTGTATCGCGGACAGTCCCACGCCCAGCAGACAGGCGGACACCGCGACGACCAGCGCATAGCCCACAAAGAGCCCTACCACGCCGCCCTTGGATCTGCCGTTGGCGCGGAGGATGCCGATGTCGTGGGCCTTGATCTCGATGAACTGCCGAAGGAACAGCACGGAGACCACCAGTCCGATGAGATACATGAGGACGGGCAGCATCGTCGCTACGGGACGCAGCGCATCCAGATCGTTGGCAATGGAGATGTTCGCGTGGCGATCCTCGTTGATCTCGTAGTACATGAGCCTGTCTTCAAAGAGGCTGTGAACCGTCGCTTCAACCGCCTTGGGATCGGCGCCCGCTTCCAGGTAATAGATCAGGGTGTTGGGCAGGGAAACGTCCACATATTCGCCCAGCTTCTCCATGGGGATGTAGGCGTAGCCGATGGAGCTGATCTCCAAAGAAGCGCCGATGCTGCGGGTGGCGCCGATGGCCTTGGGATCGCTGCCCAGGGACTTCACAACGAGGCTGATCTCCCTGTTGTTGAGATGAAGATCCACGCTGTCCCCGCAGTGGATATCTGCGTAGGACGCAAACTCGGCGGACAGACCGAAGTCCCCCGTCTCAACTTCCTCAATGATAAAAGGATGCTGGTTCTCAACATCGATGCCCACGAGACGGATATATTTGCTGCGGTCGGAAGCGAGCACCGCGTCGACGGAATAGGCCTCGGTGACGGAATCGATGCCGGATATGCCGCGCAGCGCGTCGGCGTCGCCGGGCAGGAAGGTGCCGTAGTAGGGCTGGATGAAGCCATCATAATAATGATAGTCTTCGAGGTAGGTGTTCAGTCCCTGCTCCATGGCGTCCTGCACGGTGCGGAAGGTGACGTATGAGGAAAAACAGATGCCCGAGCACAGCACCAGCAGGAGGAAGAACCGCAGATTGTGCAGTATGAAGCCTTTGATAAGCTTGATATTCATATCACCAGCGGACCTCCCTGATGGGAATGGGATGGGCGTTGTATTCGTCCGAGATGACTTTGCCGTCCTTCATGATGATATTGTGATCCGCGGCCTCGCTGACAAGGGCGTTGTGGGTGATGATGATGACGGTCTTCCCCTGCTCGCGGGTGAGCTTCTGCAGGAATTCCAGCACGCGGATGCCGTTCTCCACGTCCAGCGCGCCCGTGGGCTCGTCGCAGAGGTAGAGGCTGCCGCCCTTGCAGAGTGCGCGGGCAATGGAAGCACGCTGCTGCTCGCCGCCGGACATCTGGCTTGGATAATGGTCCCTTCGCTTGTCGATGTCCAGCAGGCGGAGGATCTCATCGATGTCCGCGTCGGATTCGCCAAGCTTCTTGCCCAGGAGCGCGTTCTCGTAGACCGTCAGGTCGGAGAGCAGATTGTAGCTCTGGAAGATGATGGAGATATCCTTCCGGCGATAGCGGTCGCGGCGGCGCTCGTTGAATTTGCAGATATCCTCGCCGTCCACGGTGACGGAGCCGCCGTCGGAAGTGAGCAGCGCGCCGAGAATGTTCAGCAGGGTGCTCTTGCCGCTGCCACTGTAGCCGGTGATGACGGCAAACTCGCCCGCCTCCACGGTAAAGCTGATGTCCCGCAGGGCGTAGACTTCAAGGTCTCCGTGTTTATATTTCTTGCTGATGTTTTTGACTTCAATCCTGCCGCTCATGATCCCACTCCTCCGGTTTGATGGATGTATTATATCATAGATCGCCAAACAAAGGAAGGGGACGACGGGGCTGCGGAGCAATTGACGGGCGGAGTATGCAAAGGGAAGCACGGGCTACGGGGAGTGACGTGCAAAGGGAGGCGCGGGTTACGGGGGGGACGCGGCGTGCTGAGTCAGCACGCCCTACAGAGCGTGGTACAAGCTGTTTGTAGGGTGCGCTGACCCCAGCGCATCGTGGGGTAATAAATACCGCAAGGGCGTAACCTGTGGCTCCCTTCGTAGGGAGGAGCGGAGCGACGACTAGCCGTGAGGACACCGCGCAGCGGTACCGCAAGGGCGTACTCGGCGATTGCCGAAGGCAATTGACGGGCGG
>JAKSPZ010000180.1 GCA_024404395.1 Clostridia bacterium
TTGTCTTTTCAAAGGCCTGCATCCGAGTCGCAAAACTGAATGCGGCGCGGGTGATGCACCTTCCCGTAAACTGTCGGACATAGACCTCGCCCCAAGGCATTTCGCGGTAAGTGACAAACTTGCCGCTGCCGACGGAAGCGCGTCCTTCCAGCAGATAGCGGATGATCAGCATCTGTGCACTGAGGCTGTTCAAAGCCCATGCAGAAGGATTCTCGCTGCTGATGGAAAACTCCGGCCAAGTGATCTTGTAGCATTCATTGAGCAATTTGAACTCAAATCCGCTTTCATCGTAAGAAACGCCGCATCTCTTTGCTGCCTCTTGTGGGTCAAGCGCTTTGAAACAGCTTTTGTAGTGCTCAAAGGGCACAAGTTCCTTGTTGTTGACAGGCTGTGTCTTGTGGTCTTGTGGTATCAAATCGGTTCGCTCTTTCCATATCTTGTGTTTCAGCTATCCCTCAACACAACTTATTGTATCACGCACGAAAATAAAAGTAAATACTGTGTTGCATTCAACGCACAATTTAACAATCGACTTCGATTGTACAGTCTCCGTTCACCGTTGACAGGCACGCCAGACGGGTGCCTTCCTCATAGTCCACGTCGGACAACAGGAATGGCTTGGGAGACTTGAGCGTTCCCGCAGTCAGCTTTACTTTACAGCGACCGCAGCTTCCGCCGCCGTCGCAGGGGGCGTAGATCACTACGCCCCCTCGGCGGGCAACCTTCATCAGGTTCTCGCCTTCCGTCGCTTCGACGTCAAACTTCTCGTCTTCTGCGACGAAAGTGATTTTTGCCATTACATCAGAGGCTCGAGACCGAGGACGGGATGGCCCTTTTCGGTCAGGAAGTTCAGCAGTTCTTCGGCGTCGGTGGTGACGGTCTCGTCGGCGACCATATCGGCGAAGTTGTCAATGCCGTAGAGTTCCTTGGCGCTCTTGTTGAGGCGCTCTGCAACGTCATCCTTCAGCTCTTTGGGCATCCAGACGATACGCTCGATACCGCCTTCAGCCTTGGCGAACTTCTTGGAAGCGATGAAGTGACGGCCGTGACCCATGAAGCCGGGGGTCTGGACGCCGCCGCCGGTCATGGAGGCGAGCTCGCCGAAGGTCATGCCGGTGGGGGTCATGCCGCTGTATTCACGGTTAGCGATGATCAGACCGTTGGAGATGGGCTCGATACCGCAGATGCACTCGAAGCAGCCGCAGGAGGTCATGGGATCTTCCATGATGGAGTACAGGGTAACGGACTCAACAGCGCCCTGAGTTGCGGATGCAACGGCGGTGTTGACGGTCTCGTAACGGCCGGTACGCTCGTCCAGGCAATCGATCTTTGCGATGGGCTGGCAGGGACCGGTGGGATTGAGCTGGTTGGTCGCCTTGGCATCGAACCAGGAGACGGCACCGCACAGACCCAGACGCTCGGGGGTAACGACGCAGCAATGTGCGGGCGCGAAGCTCTGGCACAGGGTGCAGGTGTAGAAGGTATCGACGGCTTCGTCGCTCATGGAAGCAAGACGATCGTCGCGGGCTGCGTAGGTGGGCATTGCCTCATTGTCCAGCACGGCCTTGGCCTTTGCGGGATCGGTGACCAGAGTGACTTCGCACTTGTCAACAACTGCGGAGAACTCGTCCATGATCATGGTGTAGAGCACTTCGCCGAAGTGGTTCAGGCGCAGACCCTTGTCATAGGCATCCTTGCTGATGCGGATACGGAACTGGTTGCGCTGACCGGTATGCATAACGCCTTCCATGTAGTTGAACCAGGTGTGGATGTGGCGCTCGATAACGGACTCGAAGTCGGGCTGCATGTTGGCGCCTGCAACGCGGATGCAGGTGGCCAGGGGGTAGTTGACATCGCCGGAATCGATGTCGGGACCGTCGATGACGATGCGATGGTCTTCAACATCGGCAGCATCTGCCATGCGAACGAGTTCGCAGGTAACGCTCTTGCCGCTGTAGAACTCGACCTTCATGTCGGCCTTGCGGATGATCTCGCCTTCGAAAGCAGCTGCGAAAGCGACGGGAATGGGCAGCTCCTTGACCTTGATCTTGATGTTGCGCAGCTCAAGGGACTTCCTAACGGTCATGGCGTGATCGGTCACGGAGACCAGTGCGCCGGGAACCTGATTTTCGCTCAGGTCAACGTCAACGATAACGGGGAAGCCCAGTGCGATTGCACCGGCACCGGCGGAAACAACGACCTCATTCAGCGCACCGAAGGTGTTGACGAATGCGGGAACGCGTTCCTTGGTGTAAGCCAGCAGACCTGCCAGATCGCCGGGCTGAACGCCGCCGAAGATCAGGGCTGCACGGATGGCAACGGTAACAACGTGGATAACGGCAGTGACATCGTGGCCGAGGGGAACGACGCGGAGCTCGAGGCCCATCTTGACGCCGCCTTCGGCACACTGGTCGATAACATCACCGATCAGGAAGGTCAGGATGCCCTTGGACTGGTAGTCCTTGACGACATCGACAACAGCCTGAGGATCGTCTGCCTTGCCGAGAACGACGGCAACGCCGGGGATATCGCCGGTAACCAGCGGAACGCCCAGAGAACGGATGATGGGATCGGGAACGAAGCCGATGCCTGCCTCGTTGGCGTAGGGATTCTCGGCCTCGATGTACTTCAGGCCTTCGATGATCTCGGCGCCGACTGCGGTGGCAAGACCTGCGTTCAGGGCATCGCCCAGCTCAGGCTTGTTGGAGATCAGGCTCTTCAGAACGCCGACACATGCGGTCAGGTCGCCCAAAGTGGTGACCTTGACGCCGGTAGCGGCAAAGATGGTCGGGAAGAAGTATGCGGTATCCGGGAACGCGATCTTTGCGTCCGCGCCATGCTTCTCAATCGCAGCGTTGACAGCGCCTTCGGTCAGACCTGCAACCGCATTGGAACCGGCAAAAATCAGATCAGTCAAAACACTCATTGTAATGCCTCCTCGAATTTATCCCTATACGGGGGATACCATGATACCATTATTATATTCCTATATTAATTCCTTGTCAATAAACGGCTTGATTTCAATCTAAATTTGTGCTATTCTTCCTTTATAAATCAGGTTGGAGAAGTATCATGCATCGTTTCAGTTTACTCATTCGGTTCACCGCAATCGCGCTCAGCGTGCTTCTGCTCCTGCTGGTGACGTTTTATCCCGTCTACACCCGCGGCGAGCTGATCGTCATGGACGCCAAAACGCACCTTGGTGATAAATACGTGCTTTCGAAGGCAGGCGAAAACGACACCTTCGACTGCAGCGGTCTCATCATGTACTGCTTCTCCCGATACGGCTTCATCTTCGAACACTCCGCCGAACTCATCGGCTGCGCCT
>JAKSPZ010000181.1 GCA_024404395.1 Clostridia bacterium
CTATCTGGCGGGCGAGCATTACTGCGAACGCGTTGCGCTGACGGAGACCGACCGTTACGAGGAAACGGTGATGCTGTTTACCCGCCTAACCTCGGGCCTGGATCTCGATGCCTCGGCGTCGGTGATCGGTCGGGACTTCGTTGTGCGGCATCAAAAAAAGATCGATCGGCTTACCGAAGCGGGGCTGATCGAACTGAAAGACGGACATCTTCGACTGACGGAACACGGTCTGGAACTGCAGAATGCCGTGGTCGTCGAATTGCTGGATTAAATGAAAAGAATGCTGGAAAAATGGCCTGTCATCTGGCTGCTCCAGTGGCTGACGATGCTCATTGTCGGGCTTCTGGTAGCACTGGCAATTTATCTGGGTGCGGTCATCCACACGATCGTCAGCTGGGCGGCATTGCCGATTCTGGGTGCGGTCTCTGCGTATCGTGTGACCCGCAAAGGCGTATCCAACTATCTTGCTTTCTGGGCGCCACCCATCACGGCAGCCTGTGCGCACTGGCTGTTCTGGGGTTATCCGCCCTCGGCAGGCGTGATCCTTGTCTGCGGATTTGTGTCCCTTGTGGGCGCTGCGGCGGGCGAGGTCGTAAATCGAGATCAAAAAACCACTTCCGAAAAGGAGCGTTGAACCATGGAAAAGGACCTTGTTCTGACTTGTGACGCTGGTACTACCGGTTGTAAATGTTCGGTCTTCAATGCAAAGGGCGAGGCACTGTATTCTGTCCGCCGCGACTATACCACCGAATATCCTCAGCCGAACTGGGCGGAACAGGACCCCGATACCATCGTCAACGCCATGTTTGACGGTATCCGCGATCTGCTGTTGCAGGTGGATGCCCGTCGTATTGCCTGCGTGGGTCTGGACGGCACCATGAACGGCTGTATTCCCGTGGACGCGGACGGCAAAGTGCTGCATCCCAACATCATCCACTCCGACAGCCGTACCGAGAAGCAGGTGGAGGAGATCCTGAAGGTCATTTCCGCCGAGGACTTCTATCGCCTCACCGGCAACCGTCCCGATACCCACTATACTCTGCCCAAGATCCTCTGGTTCAAGGAGAACCGTCCCGAGGTCTATGCAAAGGCAAAGTATTATCTGAATATCAAGGACTACATGTATGCCATCCTGACGGGTCGCTTCGGCTATACCGATTATTCCGACGCCTCCCTGACCATCGCGCTGGATATCAACAATCGCGTATGGGCGAAGGACCTGCTCACCGATCTGAAGCTGGACGTGGAGCGCATGCCTAAGTTGCTGCCGGGTCACGATATCCGCGGCCACGTTACTCGCGACGTCTTCCACAAGACCGGTCTGATTACGGGCACGCCCGTTGCCATCGGCGGTGGTGACGGCGCGGCAACGGCTCGCGGCGCAGGCGTCTATAAGCCCGGCAGTGCCTACTGCTACATCGGTTCCAGTGCCTGGGTCTCTCAGATCCTTGACAAGCCCGTGCTGGATCCCAAGGCGCGCATCTTCAACTATCTGGACATGGACGGCGAGTCCTACCACGTCTGCGGTACCGTCCAGTGCGGCGCGGCAGCATTTGACTGGGCACTGCAGAACCTGCTGGGCAGTGACGGCAAGCCCGCCACCATCTCCACTATCGAGAACATGGCCCGTCAGATCAAGCCCGGCGCGGAAGGCGTTCTCTTCCTGCCCACCCTCATGGGCTGGCGCACGCCTTACTGGGATGCCAACACCCGTGGCTGCCTCATGGGCTTCTCCCTGTATCACGATCAGCGCCACATTGCCCGTGCGCTGTACGAAGGTATTGCTTTTGCGCTCAACGCCTGCGCTTCCGTTATGGCGGAGTGCGGCGCGCCCATGCATTCCATGATGCTGACGGGCGGCGGTGCCAGAAGCGGCCTGTGGCCCGACATGCTGGCCTCTGTCTTCGGCATTACTACCAACGTCCATCAGGCGCCCAGCGAGACTTCTTCTCTCGGCGCGGCGATGGCAGCGCGCGTGGGCATTGGCATGTTCAAGAGCTATTCCGAGGCGGCGGACATGGTCAAAGCCCGTTCCACCCATCCCATCAATCCCCAGTGGGCAGACGCCTATCGTGAGGTCTATGCGATCTATGCCGACATTTATGATCGCATCAAGCCCCTCAACGATCGCATTGCCGCGCTGAAGTTGTGATATGGCAAACAAGTCTGACAAAAGACAGGCCTATTTCGAACGGGTCCGCCCCCTGCTGAGCGAGCTGTTCGGCTGTGCCTGCCTGATCTGCGGCAACACGTCGGAGGCGGAGTTCGCCCTGCAGACCGCGCTGCTTGCGGGCTATCTGGGCGACATATCTGCGGGCATGTCCCTCAGGGAAGGCCTGAAGACGGCGGTTCGAAAAGCAGCGCTCCGCTTGGTGCGTGAACGGGATGACGACGGCGATGATGTTGCCTTCGATCCCATGACCTGTACCGACGCCGATCCCGCGCTGTTTGCCGACGAAAAGCCCGAGGTCATCCGAAGCGCTCTCCTGGTGTACGGCTGCGGATTGTCCGTACATGCTGCGGCATCCCTTACCGACAGCAGCGCGAAAGCCGTGACCAAGATGCTGGAAGGGCTTACCCGACGCCGTTCCCACGATTTCGAGCAGCGTGTCTCCACGGTCTGCCGAAATGCGGTGCACGCGGACAAGAGCATCATGCCCTCGGTGAAAGCCATCGCCGCGGAGTTTATCGAAGCGGTGGGGGACGACGCGCCCGGCAGAAAGCCTGTCGCGCGGATACTGAGCGCCATCGTCTGCGGTGTGGGTGTACTGGTCGCAGGTGCGTTGTTTTGGATCATTGTCGTTCTGCTGAACCGACCGTAAACGGAGAATTATGGATAAGCTTGAAAGATACGAACAGATGCAGGCCGATGTCATGAAGCAGTACCGCGAGACGGAGACCGCCATGGCACAGCTGAAGGCGGAGGGAAAGATCAAGACTGCCACCTATCGTCAGCTGTTCGCCAACAAGATGATGCTGACAGAGCTGCTGTCGCTGTACAAACGATACGGTCTGGAAGACAAATAAAAAGAAGCCCCATTGGGGCTTCTTTTTTAATACTCGGATTCCATCTTTTGAACGGTCTCGTACAGACTGTCATTGACAGGCGTCGGCAGCCCGTGTTTTGCGGCCATACGGCGAACCGTGCCCGCGACGAGCTCAACTTCGCTCTTGCGCTTTGCCAGTCCGTCCTGACGCATGGAGGGCATGCCGTCGGGGGAGAGGGTACCCATCAGCCAGAGGTAGTATTCAATGTCCTTCTCAGTGACATTTATGCCTTCCAGATTGGCCAGC
>JAKSPZ010000182.1 GCA_024404395.1 Clostridia bacterium
TGACCTCCTGCAAAAATGAGCCCATCGCACACGAGAACAACAAGCGCGCCTATTTTCTGATCTCTCTGTTCCATCAGTGCTATTGGGTCACCGGCACGATTATCGGCGCCATCGCGGGTCAGCTGATCACCGCGGACACCACCGGCATTGATTTCTCCATGACCGCGCTGTTCGTCGTCATCCTCGTGGATCAGATCAGAAGCGGCGGCAAGAGCGTCCGTACCGCCGCCATCATCGGTCTCATCATCGCTGTCATCATGCTGCTGATCCTCGGCGCGGATAACTTCCTGCTGCCCACCTTGATCTGCACCGTCATCATTCTGTACATCATCGCAAAGACGGCAAAGGAGGAAAACGCATGAATCCCGATCTCTATATCCTCCTCGCCATTCTGGTCTGCAGCCTCTGTACCATTCTGGTGCGTGTGATCCCCTTCATCCTCTTCGGCGGTAAGCACGGCATGCCCGGCATTCTCCGCCGCGTCGCCACCAGACTCCCCGCCGCCATCATCGCAGTCCTGGTCATCTACTGCGTCAAGAATGTGCCCGGCGCCCCCGCCAACGAAGTCATCGCTGCGGCAGCCGCCATTCTCATGGTCGTCGGTTTGCATCTCTGGCGGAAGAACACCCTGCTGAGCATCGCAGGCGGCACCGTCCTGTACATGATCCTGCTGCGCGTACTGTAAAAGGCACTTGCTTTATACCTGTTTTCATGGCATAATATCACTATCAAACGCTAAGGAGATCCACAATGGACGAGGAAAAGCGCATCAATCCCGAAGAAGAGACCACCGAACTGACCCCCACGGTCGTCGAAAACACTACTGCCGACGATGACGAGCTCCTTGAGGGCGATATCGTCGATTCCGAAAACGAACCCGAACTGCTGACCCCCTTCCAGGCAAAGATCGCCCGTCTCAGCGACAACACTTGGAAGATCTGTCAGGGCATCGGCGGCGTCCTGCTGGCCGTTGCCGTCACCGCCTTCCTGTTTGGCGGTGTTTCCGAGGACAAGAGCAGCTCCATGTTCACCATCTACGCCGCACTGCTGGCACTGATCGTTCCGAGACTTGTGGAGAAGAGCTGCCACCGCAGCATCAACTTCGGCCGCATGGTAATGCTGATCACCCTGTGCGTCGGCATCGTAGGCTTCATCGTCTACAGCGGTTTCCAGAACAACTGGCAGTTCTTCAACAGATAAGCACTTCGGAACGGAATAAAAAACTGTTGCCACAAAGGCAACAGTTTTTTATTCCGCAAGAAGACTTTTCAGTTTTTCGAGAATCTCCCTGCCCTCCGCCGTGCTCGCCGCCGCGGTGTCATCATATCGTTCGAGCAATTCCTCCAGCTCTTCGCCGATCTCTTCAAGCTCTTCCTCGTCATCCGCACATTCGATGGCGAACAACGTATCTTCGAACTCCGCGTTCAGGTCCTGAAAGGTATCGTCAAGACAATCCGCAGCGAGGGCATCCAGTTCATCCAGCAAATCCTGCAAAAGGTCTGCCTTCTTCGTCCAATCCATTCTGCATCTCTCCTTTCCTACAATAATACCCGACCCGCGCGCCATTGTCAAACATCATTGATATTTGACATGAGAATAACGTTCAGCATGCAGGATTTCGGGGTTGTCAGGTCGAAATAATAGGTTTACACATAACCCGAAAGGAGCGCAATAGACATGAAACCTTCCGTTTCTCCGCTGCGCCGAATTGCCACTTGGATCATTCTCCTGGCCTATGTTGCCGGTCTTATCTTCCTTTTCACCCCCTGTGTCACCGTCGGTCTGATCCTTTGGGGCGGTGCTACGGTCGTCTGCGCCGTCATGTTCCTGCATACCCAGTATAAGGGCACGATGGTCCGCCGCAGCAGCGAACAGCTGAAAGAAGAAATGCCCGAAGAACCCGCCGAAGACGAAGAAGCGCCTGTGGAAGAAGAGGTCGACGCCTGATATGCGAATGCGCAGAAAGCCCTGGACCGAACCCATGATCGACAACTGTCCCTTCTTTGTGGGCAGTCCGTCCACCGTCAAGGGGCATTGGCAGGAGCATTTCCCGAAGAAACAGCCTATGTGGCTTGAGATCGGATGCGGCAAAGGCGTCTCCACCGTTCAGATGGCCCACGACAACAGGAACATCAACATCATCGCCGTGGACGAAGTTCGCCATGTCCTCGCCGTTTCCATAAAAAACACCTATGCCGAATACGGCGACGATGCAGTTGACAATCTGATCTACTCCAATGTGGACGCCATGAAGATCTTCGATACCTTCGACCGCGCCGACGGCATCGAGCGCATCATCATCAATTTCTGCAATCCGTGGAACGACAAGGCCAAGCAGCACAAGCGCCGCCTGACCCACACCCGTCAGCTCCTGCAGTACCGCGACTTTCTCGCGCCCGACGGTCGCATTTATATGAAGACCGACGACGATATGCTTTTCATGGCCACCAAGCGCTATCTGAATACCGCGGGATTCGAGATTGAGTACATCACCGACGATCTCCACGCCTCGGGCTATTCTCCCAACTACGTCAGCGAGCACGAAAAGCTGTACACCGAGCAAGGCTGTAAGATCAACTTCCTCATCGCACGCATGCTGCCCGACATCCCGGGCGAACTTCCGCAAACCGAAGACTAAAACAAAGAAGGTCTGCTTCCATGTCGGAAACCGAAAAGAAACACGGGATCATCACGATCCCGAACCTGCTGAGTCTGTTCAGAGTCTGTCTGATTCCCGTTATGGTCTACCTGTACCTGACCGGAAAGAGCAATTATGCCGTCGGCGGCGTGCTGCTGCTGTCGGGTATTACGGACATTCTGGACGGCTTTATCGCCCGCAGGTTCAATCTTGAAACAAACCTCGGCCGCATCCTCGATCCCGTCGCCGACAAGATGACCCATATCATCATCTGCGCGGTCCTGATGCGCGTCTTCCCGCTGCTCACCTGGATGCTGGTGATCTTCTGCGTAAAGGAAGCCTGTCTGAGCATTCTGGGATGGCGCTACATGCGCATGACCGGTATCGTCAACAGTGCCCGCTGGTACGGCAAGGTCGGCTCCATCGTGCAGTACGCCGTCATGCTTTCGCTGATCGTGCTTCCCCATCTCTCCGAAACCACCATTACCCTGCTGATCGCCATCTGCATGGGCACCCATATCGTCGCCCTGTTCCTGTACGCGCGATTCTATCTCTATTCCGAATCTCCCAAGCATCAGAACATGCAGCCTGCCGACTGGCAGAGCTTCGTCATGGCACTTCTGTTCGTTGGCAGCATCTTCGTC
>JAKSPZ010000183.1 GCA_024404395.1 Clostridia bacterium
GGCGATCCTTGACCTCGCG
This sequence comes from Clostridia bacterium, assembly GCA_024404395.1. GTDB lineage: Bacteria > Bacillota > Clostridia > Christensenellales > Aristaeellaceae > Faecivicinus. The sequence continues at coordinate 20 of JAKSPZ010000183.1, forward strand.
CATGCCGTAATGATCGGCCTCCAGCACCTTGCGCGCCTTCTTGACGTCGATCTCAGTCTCGTCATAGACGCCCCAGGGGAGCTCAAGAATATATTCGATATAGTTTTCGCTGATGGCGCTTTCGGGTGCCTGAGCGGCGGTGCGTGCCAGTCGCTTCAGTTCCTTTTCGACACGCTCGCGGACTTCATCGGGCATCTTCGACGCCTTGACGCGCTTGCGCAATGCGGCGATGTCCTCGTCCTCATCTTCATTCAGCTCTTCCTGAATGACGCGCATCTCCTCGCGCAGATAATAATCGTGGTTGGCTTTATCCATGGCTTCATGGACGCGCTTCTGGATCTGATCCTGCAATGCCTGCAGTTCAACCTCCTCCGCAGCGAAACCGATGGCCATGTCGAGGCGTCTGTCGACACGCTCGCACTCCAGAATCTGCTGACGGGCTTCGATGCGGTCCACCACCGCCGCGACGGCGACGTCACAGAGGACGGAAGGATCCTGCGTGCCGTTCAAAGCCTGCTTCAGTTCCGCCACGTTTCCGTTCTTTGCGGACAGCACACGCACCGCCAGCTCGGTCAGCACGCGGGTAGACGCGATGATCTCGGGCGTCGCGGCATAAGGCGCGTCGTCGTAGGGCAGAACTTCCATCTCAAGGACTTCGTTTTCGTCATACATCGTCGTAAACAGCGCACGCTGTTCGCCCTCGACCAGAATGCGCAGCTGCCCATTGGGAGAAGGAACGATATGACGGATCTTTACAACAGTACCGATCTCATAGAGGTCTTCGGGACCCGGATTCTCCACCAGTACATCCTTCTGGGCAACGACAAACAGTCGCTGATCCTTCTCCATCGCCTGCTTGACCGCATTGATGGAGCGGGGACGTCCGATATCGAGAGAGACCGCAGTGCCGGGGAACACGACCTGTCCGCGCAGCGCAACGGCAAACATGAGATCTGCATCAACCTTCTGAGGATTTCTCAAAACGCTTTTCCTCCGAGTAAAACTACCTATAGTATTTCTTTTTTATTATACAGGCCGAGCGTTAAGAATCAACTGAAATCATGATAAGAGACATTGGCATTCCCCACTTTTCGGCATAATAATAACGCATCGGTCTCCGTTGGGAGTTACCGATGCGTTATTATCAGTTTTGAAGCATATCGGACAAACTGCACAGCTGCTCGGGTGTCAACGTTTCACCGCGGACACGTTCGTCTACGCCGAGTGCGTTCGTAAGCTCCGCACAGCGATCCGCAGACAGTCCGAAGGCAGTCTTCAGATTGTTCGCCAACGTCTTTCGACGCATGCGGAAAGCCGCTTCCACGGTCTTTCGGAAATGCGCAGGATCTTTCGGCGCAACGATGGGAACATCGTAACGGCTGATCTCAAGAAACGCAGAGTCCACATGAGGCGGCGGATTAAACGCCTCGGGCGGCACTTCCTCGATGATCTTCGTCATGCCGTAAGCCCGAACCAGCGCCGACAGCGCACACCACTGTTTTTCTCCGGGATCGCTCATCAGTCGCTGCGCCGCTTCCTTCTGCACCATGATGTTGATGCATTCAGGCACCCGTTCGCAGGCGATCAGCTTCAGAAGGATGTCCGAAGTGATATAGTACGGCAGATTGGCGACGACACGATAGGGATGATCGCCGAACTTCTCCGCAATGAGTGCATCCACGTCCAGCTTCATGAAATCGGCAAAGACTACCGTTGCGTTTTCATTGGGCGCCAGTACATCTTCCAGCAGCGGCTTCAGACCGTTATCGATCTCTACCGCCACCACCTGAGAGACGCGCTCCGCCATCAATGCCGTCATAACGCCGGCACCCGGTCCGATCTCCAGAACATGATCCGTTTCCGACAACGCGCAGTCATCCAGCAGATGGTTCAACAGATTGTCATCCAGCAGAAAGTTCTGTCCGAGGGAATGGGTCGTGCGAAAGCCGTACTTCTCCAGCGCCACGCGGGCGCGCAGTCCTGCCGAGGGATATACGGGCATTACTTGGTACCGAAGATACGGTCGCCGGCATCGCCCAGACCGGGAACGATGTACTTATTCTCGTTCAGATGGCTGTCGATGGCTGCGATGTACAGATCAACATCGGGATGGGCTTCCTGGATCGCCTGAACGCCTTCGGGGCAGCCGACCAGGCACATCAGGGTGATGGACTTGCAGCCGCGCTTCTTGATGAAGTCGATGGCAGCGATGGCGGAACCGCCCGTTGCGAGCATGGGATCCACAACGATAATGTCGCGCTCCTCGATATCCGGGGGCATCTTGAAGTAATATTCCACGGGCATGTGGGTCTCGGGATCACGATAGAGACCGATGTGTCCGACCTTGACGGTGGGAACGAGGTTAACGATACCGTCTACCATGCCAAGGCCTGCGCGCAGGATAGGCGCAACTGCCAGCTTCTTGCCGGAAATGACCTTAGCGGTGCACTTGGCAACGGGGGTTTCGATCTCAACGTCCTCCAGAGGCAGAGAACGGGTGACTTCGTAAGCCATCAGCATTGCGATTTCTTCCAGCAGCTGACGGAAATCCTTGGTACCGCAATCCTTGCGGCGCATCAGAGTGAGCTTATGCTGAATCAGCGGATGATCGAGAACATGAACCTGACCCATAAAACCATACCTCCACAGTTTAATATCTCGCGTAATATTATACAGCATTTAGGAGCGTTGCACAACTCCCAAAGGCAACTTTATTTCCTGCGTCCCTTTGGTGCCACGAGCGCAAAGCTCTTGAGTATCAGTCCCTCGAACAGCTCATCGGGCACATCCAAATCGAAATAGACGGAGATCCAATGGGTCTTGTTCATATGATAGCCCGGCTTGATGCCTGAATAGACCGACCTGAGAAACTCCGACTCCACGGGATCGCACTTCAGATTGAGAAAGTCTTCCCCATTATGTCTCAGTGCGACGCCAAACCACTTTTTGTTGTCTATTCTGCGCAGAACCGGACCCACATCCAGTTCCTCAAAGGGATAATCGAGCACCGCGCCGGGAATCGTATTCACAAAAGCCTGCATCTGCTCACGGTCCATACCATCGCCTCCGCAGCTATTCTATGCTTTTGTGCCCCGTTCCGTCAAGTTGTTTTGCAAGTTATACAAAGTTATGCTATAATAATTGCAGTTGAAAGGAGGCGCTCGAATGATCGGTCTGATCTCACCAAATGACATGCGCGACAGCGAGCGCAGATACTTTGCCGAAGGCAGAGCGAAGTCCATCGATATCATGGAGAACGCCG
>JAKSPZ010000184.1 GCA_024404395.1 Clostridia bacterium
AAAATGGTTTGGATAAAGTCGAAGCGCTTACTAAGTATACAAAAGAGATTGCACAAAATTCATCTATCGAACGCATGTACGGCTCAATGCCTGCAGACAAAAAGCAGTTCATTCAAGACATGATAAATGATCTTCCCATTCCCGCTTCTACCGTTTCTACAGAAGCGACGATCGACAATGATACTAGCGATGCTCCTGTGTTTTCACCTGAAACCTTGAGTAAAGCCCCTTCCGAACTCCTTGACTCAATAAATGCATTATCCGCTTGCAAAGGGTTTGTCGAGCTCTTCTCTGTATGGAAACAAAATGGTTTGGATAAAGTCGAAGCGCTTACTAAGTATACAAAAGAGATTGCACACCAAGCATCTATCGAACGCATGTTCGGTTCAATGCCTGCAGACGCAGCTCGGAGAAAGCAGTTCATCCAGGACATGATAAATGAGCTTCAGACAAAAGCATGATTCCCCATCATATGAAAAACACACACCTGACGGTGTGTGTTTTTCGTTATTCCCCTTACTCCTCATCCGGCAGGAGGAAGTCGCAGGCTACGGAGGTCTCGCGGACTTCGTGCATGCGCTTGCGGACGGGCTGGTGGACGGGGTGGGTCTGGTAGGCGTCGAAGGATTCGCGATCCTTGAACACCGTCACCAGCGCAATATCGTAGCTGCGGGGGCTGCCGAGGATATCGGCGCCTGCCTCGAGATCGAGCATACCCTCGATCTTGCCCTTCATGCCGTAGAAATTCTTCACCAGCTGCGGGATCTCGCTCTTGAATTCTTCTTTGATCTTAAACATAACGATATGACGGATCATAAGGATACTCCTTTCATCGCCGCAATGATGCAGCGCTTCCTTCTTCCCTGCGGGTCGGTGAAATGACCGCCCGACTCCCAACGAAATTCAACGGATACGCCCTGTCGCCTCAGACATTCAACAACGTTCTCGGTGCAGGTCCCAACCGCCGCGAACGCCCTGTTCTTCCCCATGGGCTCGCGGTCGCCCAGTGAAAACGCTGCCGCCTTGATTCGAATCGGGTGTTCTCCCAAATACGACGTCCAGTTCGGATACCACATAGACCCCGAACCGCACGCCACGCCGTCGAAAACGTCGACGCGGGTCGCCGCGTAGAGCGCGAACAGTCCCGCCAGCGAATAGCCTGCGATGATGCGCTTTTTGACATTGGGCCAAAGCTGTTCGCCTTGCGGCATCAGCGTTTCCGTCAGTATCTTCAGATAATCGTCCGCGCCGCCGGAGAACGCCTCGGAACGCCGATCAAGTGCCTCGGCAGGCCACGGCGAAAAATCGCGATTCCAGTCCGTCCCCGATACATCTGCGACGATGCATCCATCAACAGACTCGGAAAAGCCGTGGGTCCAGACGATGATCTCATCCTCAAGCGACCCGATCATTCGGACGTCGTACCCGAGTGCCGAAAACTGCTTAGTAATCATCAGAGGGATCTCAGCGTGGGTCGCACATCGTTCTTATCGACGACCACTTCCGCGTACTTGCCGTCCTTCAGCGCGCCGGGATTGACCAGTATGGCGTTGCCCAACCATTCGCAGGTGGGACGGTGGGTGTGTCCGAACAGCGCGACCTGCGCATTGACGGACTCCGCGTGATAGGACAGCCCCGTCAGGGCGTACTTCACCGAGTATTTGTCTCCGTGGAGCGCTACAAAGCGCACGCCTTCCACCGTGAACTGCAGTTCCCGATCGACGCCGATGGCAAAATCGCAATTGCCCGCCACGGTCCTGATCTCGCAATCCACCAGCTTGGACAGGGCGCGCATGTCGCTCAGCCCATCGCCGAGGAAGACGATGAAGTCATACTTTTCCCGACGGACCACTTCCGCAAACATCTCCGTGCGGATCTTGGCGCCGTGGGAATCGGAGACCACCCCGAACTTAACCATTTTCCTGCTCCAGTGCTTCCTTGATCTTGGCAATGCCGCGGGCGCGATGGGACACGCCGTTCTTGCTCTCGGCATCGGCTTCCGCAAAGGTCACGCCCAGATCGTCGGACAGGAAGAGCGGGTCGTAGCCGAATCCGCCTTCGCCGCGATACTCGCGCAGAATCTGACCGTCGCATCTGCCGTAGACCACGATGGGCTTGCGTCCGGGTCTGCAGAGGGCGATGGCGGCGCCGTAGTGCGCCTTTCTGGGCTCGGGCACGTTCTCGAGCTCCTTCAGCAGAAGCTGATTGTTGGCTTCGTCGTCGCCATGGACGCCGCAATAGCGGGCGGAATAGACGCCGGGACGTCCGCCCAATGCATCCACACAGAGACCGGAATCGTCCGCGAGGGTGGCACAGCCACAGACTTCGCACAGGGCTTCCGCCTTCAGCAGCGCATTCTCCTCAAAAGTCTCGCCTGTCTCTTCCACTTCCATGGCCTTGCCCACTTCGCGCATGGAATAGACATCGAACATATCGCCCAGCATGGCGCGCAGTTCGCGCAGCTTGCCGAAATTATTGCTGGCCAGCACCAGTCGGGGCTTGCGGAAGATCACACTGCCGCGATCGCCCAGCGCCTCCAGCTGCTTCTGCATCAGCTGATCGATACCCGTTTCCGCCAGATCCAGCAGCTCGTTGAGCTGAGCACGGCTGTAGCAGTTCTTTTCGCCCGTGCCCTGAACCTCGACAAAGCCCTTATTGCCCTTGGCATCCAGGGTCATGACAACGTTCATATCCACTTCGGCGCGGCTGTCCTGAACGTATTCCAGATCCAGCATGGTCTCGCCGTCCACAACGCCCACGGAAATGGCTGCGACCTGACGGATGATGGGCGAATCCACGATTCTTCCCTCTTCGATCAGCTTGTTGACCGCCAGACACAGCGCTACAAACGCGCCCGTTATGGACGCGGTGCGGGTGCCGCCGTCCGCCTGAATGACATCGCAGTCGATGGTGATGGTACGCTCGCCGAGGCGGGTCAGATCGCAGGCGGCGCGGAGAGAACGACCGATCAGGCGCTGGATCTCAACGCTGCGTCCGTCCTTCTTGATGCCGTCGCGGGCCTTGCGCTGAGGCGTGGCACCGGGCAGCATGGCGTATTCCGCCGTCAGCCAACCGGAGCCCTTGCCGCGCAGGAAAGGCGGCACGCCTTCGGTGACGGATGCGGTGCAGATGACGCGGGTCTTGCCGCACTCGATCAGCACGGAGCCCGCCGCCATGATGGTAAAATCGGGATGAATGGTCACAGGGCGCAGCTCGTGTGCGCCGCGGATGGGCTCGTTCATGCTAAAACACTCCCTCCAATTGGAATCCTTTTCTC
>JAKSPZ010000185.1 GCA_024404395.1 Clostridia bacterium
ACGAGTTCTACAATCTTGGCATGGGCGATCCCATCGGCATCTCTTCCGTCAACCTGCTGAACTTCGGCGATCTGCTGGAGAACCTGTGCCGCTACTTCCCCGATCCCGACGAAGAGGCGCCCTCCGTGGACGCCATCCAGATCGCCGTGACGGGCAAGCCCAACGTGGGCAAGTCCTCTCTGGTCAACCGCCTGCTGGGCGAAGAGCGCGTCATGGTCTCCGACATCGCCGGCACCACCCGCGATGCCATCGACACCCGCTTCACCGCCCCCGACGGTCAGGACTACGTCCTCATCGATACCGCAGGCATCCGCCGCAAGCGCGCCATTGAGGAGAAGACCATCGAGCGCTACTCCATCATCCGCGCCCTCGCCGCCATCGACCGCTGCGACGTGGCACTGCTGGTGGTGGACGCCACCAAGGGCGTCACCGAGCAGGACACCAAGATCGCGGGCTATATCGACGAGCAGGGCAAGGCCGCCATCATCGTCATCAACAAGTGGGATGCCATCGAGAAGGAGACCAAGACCATGAACGAGTTCACCGCCAAGGTGCGCGAGGAGCTCAAGTTCATGGCTTACGCCCCCGTGGTGTTCATCTCCGCACTGACGGGTCAGCGCGCGGACAAGGTCATCCCCATGGTCAAGACCGTGTATGAGAACGCCTGCAAGCGCATCACCACGGGTCTGCTGAACGACGTGCTCACCGATGCTCAGGCAGCCTTGCAGCCCCCGGCCATGTCGGGTCGCCGCCTGAAGATCTACTACGCCACTCAGCAGGGCACCTGCCCCCCCACCTTCGTCATGTTCATCAACGACGAAAAGCTCATGCACTTCTCCTACGAGCGCTATCTGGAGAAGCAGTTCCGCAAGGCTTTCGATTTCGACGGCACCCCCATCAAATTCATTCTTCGTGAAAAGAATAAGAAGGAGGAATAATCATGGACTTCATGCCCGTACCTCTTCAGCTTGTTCTGAGCTTCCTGATTGCCTATCTGCTGGGCGGTCTGCCCACGGGCACGGCGGTCGCCAAGTTCTACGGCGGACCCAATCTGCGTAAGATCGGCAGCGGCAACATCGGCATGACCAACGTCATGCGCTCCATGGGCTGGAAGAGCGCCGCCCTCACCTTCCTGGGGGATACGCTCAAGGGCGTCATCGCCGCGCTCCTCGGCAAGTGGATCGGCGGCACCCATGCCATGATCATCGCCTCCGCGGGCGTCATCCTGGGTCATGACTTCCCCGTCTACTTCAAATTCAAGGGCGGCAAGGGCATCTCCACCTCCCTGGGCGTGACCTTCGTGCTCTGCCCGGCAGTGGCTCCCTTCCTCGTCCTCATCGTCATTCCCATCGTGGCGGTCACCAAGATGATGTCCGCCGGCACCCTTTCCGCCGCCGCAGCCTTCCCCTTCCTGTACTGGTGGCTGACCAAGCCCGGCCCCGATCAGAAGTGGTTCGTGATCTTCGCCGCCCTCAATGCCCTGCTGGCCATGTACTGCCATCGCGCCAATCTGGTGCGCCTGTTCACAGGGAAAGAGAATAAGCTGGACTTCCATAAGATCAATGCGTTGACCAAGAAATACAGAATGTTCCACAGAAACAACAAGGAGGACTAAAAAATGAGAATGTTGGTTGGTCTGGACATCGGCACTTCCGGCGCAAAGTGCATCGTCGCGGATGAGACCGGCAAGGTGCTGGCTTCTTCCGTTCAGGAGTATCCCCTCTACACCCCCAAGCCCGGCTGGGCCGAGCAGAACCCCGAGGACTGGTGGCAGGCGGTCGTCCGCGGCCTGAAGGTCATCCTCTCCAACCCCGCCGTCCGCAAGGAAGACATCGTGGGCGTCAGCTTCTCCGGTCAGATGCACGGTCTGGTTGCCATGGACAAGGGCAACAACGTCATCCGTCCCGCCATTCTGTGGTGCGACCAGCGTACCCAGAAGCAGTGCGATGAGATCACCGCGGCCGCAGGCGGTCTGCAGGGTCTGCTCACCTACTCCAACAACCGCATGCTCACCGGCTACACCGGCGGCAAGATCCTGTGGCTGAAGGAAGAAGAGCCCGAAAACTACGCCAAGATGGTCTACTTCTTCTGCCCCAAGGATTACATCCGTTTCCGCATGACCGGCACCGTCGGCATCGACGTTTCCGACGCCTCCGGTACGGGCTTCTTCAACACCGAGAAGCGCATCTGGAATGACGCCCTCATCGCTCTGGCAGGTCTGGACAAGGCCACCTTCCCCGAGGCCCACGAGTCCACCGAGCTGGCAGGCAAGGTCACCAAGGACGTGGCCGAGCTCACCGGTCTGCCCGAGGGTCTGAACGTCTACTTCGGCGGCGGCGACGCGGTCATCCAGACCACCGGCGCGGGTCTCGTCAAGCCCGGCATCCTGGGCGTCGTTATCGGCACCTCCGGCAACGTTGCCATGGGTCTTGAGAAGTTCAATCCCAACCCCAACGGCGATCTGCAGATGTTCTGCAACAACCAGCCCGGTCTGTGGCACGCTTTCGGCTGCCCCCTGACCAGCGGCGGTTCCTATCGCTGGTATCGCGATGAGCTGGGTCAGCACTACAAGGCCGAAGCCAAGGCTGCCGGCGTCAGCGTGTATGACCTGATGAATGCCGATGCCGAGGCTTCCGTTCCCGGCTCCCACGGCGTTATCTTCACTCCTTACCTCACCGGCGAGCGCTGCCCCTATCCGGATCCCAACGCCCGCGCCTCCTTCTATGGTCTGACTCTGGGCACCACCCGCGGCGATATCACCCGCTCCGTTATGGAAGGCGTCACCTTCTCCCTGAAGCAGGTCATTGATATCATGCAGAACTTCACCCGCTGCGAGAAGGTCTACACCTCCGGCGGCGGCGCTGCTTCCGCGCTGTGGCGCCAGATGCAGGCGGATATCTTCAACATGCCCGTGTACACCATGTCCGCCGCCTCCGAGGGCGGTGCCTACGGTGCCATCATGGTCGCCGGCGTCGGCGCCGGTGTGTGGAAGAACCTGGAAGAGGCCTGCACCATCGTCAAGCCCGAGACCGAGACCCTGCCCATCGCTGCCAATCGCGCGGCCTACGAGGATGCGTTCGAGATCTACAGCAAGATCTACCCCGCCCTCAAGCCCGTCTACGACCTCAGCGCTTCCAAGGGTTATTGATCAATTGAGAACGACCGCTCCAATTCGGAGCGGTCGTTTTTTTGTGGGGAGGTGGGAATCCCGTCGGAGGGAAGGCGAGAGAATAGATAGTTGGCTTTGTCGTAGCTTGTGCCTCCCTTTGGAGGGA
>JAKSPZ010000186.1 GCA_024404395.1 Clostridia bacterium
GTTTGAGCGTGACGAAAAGGTCACCGAGACCCTCAAACTCCCGAAGAGCATCAAGGATGCCATCGAGGCAAAGATCAAGGAATGCGAAGCGGAGATGGACGATGATGCCGAGTCCATCATCACCAATCAGCGCTATGCTTACATCAACAAGCTGGTTACCTCCTGTGTTGTCAAGGGACACAAGAAGGGTTCCCTGACCACTTCCGATAAGATCGACCGCATCATCACCAACCGTTGGCTGGCGTTGCCGATCTTCGCGGTAGTCATGTTCCTGGTCTACTACATCGCCGTGACGACCGTCGGCACCATTCTGACCGACTTCACCAATGATGTGTTTGTTGGCGAGTGGATTCAGGAGCCGCTGCGCGGTGCCATGGAAGGCTGGGGCGTTGCGGGCTGGCTGGTCGGTCTGGTCGTTGACGGCATCGTCGGTGGTGTCGGCGCGGTCCTCGGCTTTGTTCCCCAGATGATCGTCCTCTTCATCATGCTGGCGATGCTGGAAGACTGCGGCTATATGGCGCGTATCGCCTTCATTATGGACAGGATCTTCCGCAAGTTCGGTCTGTCCGGCAAGTCCTTTATCCCCATGCTGATCGGTTCCGGCTGCGGCGTTCCCGGCGTTATGGCTTCCAGAACCATTGAACAGGACCGCGACCGCAAGATGACTATCATGACCACCACGTTCATCCCCTGTGGTGCAAAGATGCCCATCATCGGCATGATCGCCGCAGCGCTGTTCAACAACAACGCGCTGATCGCAACCAGTGCTTATTTCATCGGTGTTGCCGCAATCGTCATCTCCGGCATCATGCTGAAGAAGACCAAGCTCTTCGCCGGCGATCCCGCTCCCTTTGTCATGGAACTCCCCGCCTATCACGCACCTACTGTCAGCAATGTCTTCCACAGCACTTGGGAGCGCGGTTGGTCCTTCATCAAGCGTGCAGGCACGGCCATTCTTCTGTCTTCCATCGTCATCTGGTTTGCTTCGAGCTACGGCTGGGCACCTGAAGCAGTCGTGGAGCCTGTTGAGGTCGGCGAAGTGGTCACTGCTGAAGCGGTTGAAGAAGCTGAAGAAGTCAGAGCACCCGGTTCCTGGGGTGAAGTCGAGGATATGGATGATTCCATTCTCGGTCACGTGGGCAATGCGGTCGCCCCCATCTTCAAGCCTCTGGGATTTGCCAATGCACCTTCCACCGTTGCGACTGTCATGGGTCTCGTTGCAAAGGAAGAGGTCGTCGGTGTCTTCGGTGTCCTGTACGGCATTGATGACGATGAGACGGCTGCCGCAGACATTGTAGACGATGAAGAAATGAGCGACGAAGAGAAGGAAGAAGCACTCAGTCCGATCCGCGTGGCATTCGAAGAGAGCTCCGGCGGACACGGTCGACTCGCTGCCTTTGCCTTTATGATCTTCAACCTGCTGTGCGCACCTTGCTTCGCTGCGATGGGTGCCATCAAGCGCGAGATGAACAACGGCAAGTGGACGGCATTCGCCATCGGCTATCAGCGTGTGTTTGCTTACATCATTGCGCTGATCGTCTATCAGATCGGTATCGTCTTCAACGGTGCGGCTTTCGGCATCGGAACGGTGGTCGCCATCGCGGCACTGGCATTCCTCGTCTACATGCTGTTCCGCAAGAACAAGTACAACGACAGTCATTTCACTATGAAGGTCTGAGGTGAAAACTATGGCAACGATTATTGTAGGCACAGTTGTACTGCTGGTCGTCGCTGCGATCGTAGTACGAATGATCAAGAATAAACGATCCGGAAAAAGCAACTGCGGCGGAGACTGCAGTTGCTGCAAGGGTTGTCACTGAATTCCAAGAGCTGTCCCGATGGGGCAGCTCTTCTTATGTTGCGTGAAGTTTTTTGAAACGGTTGTCAATCCTGTGAGATGTATGTTATAATAAAGTGCTGAGTGATATACATTTCTGTCCGGAGGTATAGTATGGACGATTTTCTCGAGCAGTATGCTGTGCGTAAAAACAGGGGACTGTTTACGTTCCTTTATGTGATCATCTGGATCCTTATCATCTTCCTCGCTCTGATGGCGGTCATCAACCTGCAGTCCATCCTGCAGATGGATCCCGTGACGGGCGGTGTTCGGTTTGACTTTGTCATTCTGATTATGACGATCGTTTTCGGCGGTCTTGCCTTCCTGCTCTGGCGTCGTTCGGATTACTGCCGTATCGAGTATGATTACTCCTTCACAAACGGCCTGTTTGAGGTGGCCATGGTTCTGAACAACCGCCGCCGCCGCTATCTGACCGCTTTCGAGCTGAAGGATGTCATCCGCTGCGGTCCCACTCAGGGCCCCGCATTCCAGAAGACCCTTGCCGAGCCCGGTCTGCAGAAGCACAACTGGTTCCTGAATCGCGACTGCAACCTGTATTACTTCTATTTCGTCAAAAACAACAATAAGCACATGGCAGTCGTAGAACTCAGTGATGAAATGATCGCCATGATGCGCAGCAAGCCTACCTACATCCCCATGACGGCATGGACGGGCGAGACGGGAAAGAGCGGTTATGGCGTACTTTGATAATTCGGCAACGACCCGTCCCTGCGACATGGCAGTTGAGGCGATGGTCCGCTGTATGCAGGAAGGTTTCTACAATCCTTCCAGCGTATATCGCCCCGCGGTCGATGTCTTCCGAGAGGTGCGCGAGTGCCGTGAACTCATTCTGAAGAAGGTCAGCGGTATTGGCTGCGAACTGGTCTTCACTTCGGGCGGTACCGAGAGCAACAACCTTGCGATCATCGGCTCCGTCGAAAAGATGTACGGTCCGCAGGTGCTGGCAGTCTCGGCAGTGGAACATCCTTCTGTACTGGAAGCATTCCGCAGTCTCGAGAAAAAGGGACACACGATTCGCATCATTCCCGTTGACGAAAAAGGTCAGCTGGTCTGGGAGGCACTGGAGAGCGCACTGGACGAAGGCGCTTCCCTCGTCAGCTGCATGCTGGTGAACAATGAGACGGGTGCGATTCTGGATTATCGTCGCCTGCACAGCCTGGTAGCAGGCAGGGCACTGATCCATATCGACGGCGTACAGGGCTTCCTGCGTGTGCCTTTTGAGATGCGCTATGCCGATCTGTTCACCCTGAGCGGACACAAGATCCACGCCCCCAAGGGGATCGGTGCGCTGGTCTACAGAAAAGGCAAAGCGCCTTTGCCCCGTCAGATCGGCGGCGGACAGGAGAGCGGTCTCCGTTCCGGCACCGAGAACACGCCCGGCATTATGGGACTCGGCGCGGCAGTGCGATCCTGGGAA
>JAKSPZ010000187.1 GCA_024404395.1 Clostridia bacterium
CGAACAGCGGAACGGTGGACGAGATAAAGGCGGAGGCTGGGCCCATCGCAACGAGGGTATGCATGTTGGGTGCCTTGTGAAGCAGTCCTTTGGAACCAGAGACGAAGAATTTCTTATTGATGATCATGCAGACGATGGCCAGCAGCATCTGCACCAGACCGATTGAAATTGGATTGGCGAGAATGGGGGGGACGGGCCAACCGAGCATGTGGTGTCCCATGGAGAAGTACATGAGCACCAGCAGGAAGCCGATGGAAGTGAGCAGGCGACGCTTGAGAACGGGCGTCTCGCGGTCGACAAGCGCATCGGATTCGTTGGATGCGGCGGCGGTCTTTGAGCCTTTTTCGGAACAGCCGTAGCCTGCTTCTTCAACGGCGGCAATTACCTTCTCGGCAGAGACTGCGCCTTCAACGCTCATGGCATTCGTCAGCAGACTGACGGAACAGGAAGTAACACCATCTAATGAAGAAACGGCCTTCTCAACTCTCGCGGAGCAGGCGGCGCAGCTCATTCCGGTGACGTTGTATTGCTTCATAACAGTGATCCTCCAATAGTCTATCCGATTGTGATTATATACCGTATAGGGGTATGTGTCAACGGGAATATAGGTTAAAACTGAGCGACGGAATAAAATACGGCGAGAATATGACGAGAGCGTCATCAAGAGTCCATTTATTGACATTATTATAAGTGGCTATTTGGGGCGATTAGTGGTATAATTAGGGTAATTATGGAAGAAAGGTGGGGATTTGGTGGGAAATATTGATTTCAACGGTACGATTTACCACAATATGGACGCCAAGGGTCGTGTTACGATACCCACCGCCTTTCGAAAGCAGCTTGGTGAGGACTTCACCATTGCGATGAACGAGAAGTTCAATGCAGTGGTTCTCTATCCCAAAGAGCATTGGGAAGAGATCAGCGCAAGGCTCCGTCGGATCCCCGACACGGATGCACTCGGTATCGCGTACGTCCGAATCACCAAAGCCTTTTCGATGCCCGAACAGAATCTTGATGCGCAGGGACGTATCCTCCTGCCGACCGCGATGCGAAAGCGTGCGGGACTGGACAAGGAGATCTGTTTCGTAGGCGTCGGTTCCCGCCTTGAGATCTGGTCCGATGTCGGATTTGACAAGTACATCGAAGACGAGATCCCGCGGTATATCGATCTTTCCAAGCATGTCAACGATACTTACAGCAATGTCGCTTACGGAGGCGATAAGAATGAGTAAGAAACAGCTTCAGGCTGAAAGAAGAGTAAACAAGGTCCTATGCGCCATGATCGCACTGGTGATCGTCTTCCTGCTGGTCAGCCAGCTGGTGATTCGCGTTCGCATCGGTGTTCAAAACAGAAGAACTTCCGCTGTTGTGCAGGAGATTGGCAGGATCAACGCGAATATTGGAAATCTTGAACTGAATCTGGATCAGCGACATGACACCGACTATATCCGCAGCTGTGCTGTGGCATTGGGCATGGTCCAGGAGAGCGAGACTGAGGTGCGCCGTGTACACATGGGCGACACCATGGTCGTCAGCAACGTTACCGCCGACTGAAAAGTCGGCATTTTGGTGTAAATCCGTCACTCCATTATATGGGAGGAAAACCTATGACGCTTCAGAAACTGCTTGAAAATGTACCCGGTGTGATTCGTGTGTCCGGAAATATGGAAACCGATATTGCCGCGCTGTGCGTGGATTCACGTCAGGCTGCACCCGGTTCTTTGTTTTTCTGTACCCCCGGCACGAAAGCGGATGCCCATGAGTTCGCCCCTCAGGCGATCGCCAAGGGCGCGACTGCGCTGGTCGTATCCCGTATGCTGGATGTGGACGTGCCTCAGATCCAGGTGGAGGATGTCCGCACGGCCCTTTCTTATATCGCCGCCAATTTCTTCGGTCATCCCGCGACGACCATGAAGATGATCGGTCTGACCGGCACCAAGGGCAAGACCACCACCAGCTATCTGACCCGTGCGATCCTGCAGGCTGCAGGCATGAAGGTCGGTCTGATCGGTACAGTCTGCTCCATGATCGGGGAAGAGATTATTCCCATCAAGCTGACGACGCCCGATCCGTTGGTGACCCAGGGCCTGCTGCGCCGTATGGCGGATGCGGGTTGCGATGTGGTCGTTATGGAAGTGTCGGCTCATGCCATCGATATGAACCGCCTTGCGGGCGTTCGCTTTGATGTCGGTGCTTTCACCAATCTCTCCCAGGATCATCTGGATTACTTCGATACCATGGAAGCCTATTTCGCCGCAAAGATGCGTTTCTTTGAGACCGGCATGGCGAAGAAGATGGTCTATAACGCGGATGACGAGTGGGTCGCCCGCGGCATGAAGGCTTTCCCCGAGGCATTGAAGATCGGTATCCGCGAGCCCAGTGACGTCTATGCAAATGATATCGAGATCGCCGAGCGCGGAAGCAGCTTCCTGCTGACCCGTCATCACAGCTTCCGTGTGCCCATCGAACTGAAACTGACCGGCGTATTCAATGTTTACAACGCAATGATGGCAGCCGCGATGTGCATGGAGATCGGCATCGACGAGAACACCATCAAGCGTGGTCTGGAGAGCCTGCGCGCGGTTCCCGGTCGCGTGGAGCTGTTGGATACCCACACGCCCTATCGCGTCATTCTCGACTACGCCCATTCGCCCGACAGCCTTGAGAATGTCCTGAAGGCGGTTCGCGAAACGGCCCATGGCGGACACATGATCGCACTGTTCGGTTGCGGTGGTGATCGCGATATGGCGAAGCGCCCGCTGATGGGTGAGATCGGCGGAAGACTGGCGGACTACTGCATCCTGACCAGCGACAATCCCCGCAGCGAAGATCCCATGGCGATCATTGATGCCATCGAAGCGGGCATCAAGAAGACGAATTGTAAGTACAAGGTCATCGAGAATCGCCGTGAAGCCATTCGATATGCGCTGACTCATGCCGAACCCGGTGACGTCATCGTCCTCGCAGGTAAGGGTCATGAGACCTATCAGGAGATCAACGGCGTCCGTCATCCCTTTGATGAAAAAGTTATCGTTGCTGAATTGCTGAAAGAAATCTGATTCGGAGGCACACTATGAGCAAGCTGATCTGGGTTATCGTTGTTGCATTCGCGGTCGCGACCGCAGTATCGCCCTTTGGCCTGAAGTGGCTGAAAAAGCTGAAGTTCGGTCAGACGATCTATGATCTCGGTCCCGAGACCCATAAGAAAAAGCAGGGCACGCCTACTATGGGCGGCATTATCTTTGCAATCGCCGCACTGG
>JAKSPZ010000188.1 GCA_024404395.1 Clostridia bacterium
TAGCGGACGATCCTGCCGTCCTTCGTGAAGTAGGTGCAGCCCTTGTAGTCGAGCGTCTTGTACTTGTAGCCGTCGTTGTTGTGCTGGACCTCCCTGAAGTCCTGCATGAACTTCCACGGGCTGATGATCGCGCTGCCCCTGATCGGCCGTTGTCAGAGTCTGCGCCTCGTCCGCAGCTGCTCCAAGTGCCGTTCTCTGGCGGGACTGCGCGTGGGCTATGCCCTCGGACCCGCGGGACTGATCGCCGATCTGTCCGCCGTCCGCAATTCCTTCAATCCCTACAATCTGGACCGCCTCGCTCAGGCCGCGGGTGCCGCCGCCATGCGGGACGTTGAATACTTCAAGCGCTGCACCGGCGCCGTCATCGCCACCCGCGAGCGGATCAAGCAGGCCCTCACCGACCTCGGCTGCGTGCAGACCGATTCCAAAGCCAATTTCCTGTTCGTGAAGCTGCCCAATGTGTCGGGTCCCACCGCGCAGAAGAAGCTCCGCGAGCGCGGCGTTCTGGTGCGCCGTTTCGACACGCCGTCCATCCGCGACTACCTTCGCGTCACCGTGGGCAGCGATGAACAGATGGACGCGTTCCTGACCGCCGTGAAGGCCATTATCGAGGAGGGTGAATGATGCGCAAGACCGAGATCATCCGAAATACCGCCGAGACCAAGATCAAGCTGACCCTCGATCTGGACGGACGGGGCAATTATGATGTGGATACCGGCTGCGGTTTCCTCAACCACATGCTGGAGCTGTTCACCCGTCACGGTCGCTTTGACCTGACGGTCAAGTGCGACGGCGACACGCAGGTGGACGATCATCACACCGTCGAGGACATCGGCATCGCTCTGGGCACCGCCTTCCGACAGGCACTGGGCGAGAGCCGCGGCATCGTCCGCTACGGCTCCATGCTGCTGCCCATGGATGAAGCGCTGATCCTCTGCGCCGTGGATCTCTCCGGGCGCGGCGTGCTGAATTTCGACGTCGCCATCCCCACCGAGAAAGTCGGCACCTTCGACACCGAGCTGGTGAAGGAATTCTGGCTGACCTTCAGCCGCACTGTCGGCGCCGCCGTTCACTTCAAGATGCTGGCCGGCGAGAACAGCCACCACATCATCGAAGGCATGTACAAGGCCGCGGGACGGGCACTGAAAGCCGCCGTCGCCATCGACCCCGAGTACGCCAATGAGATCCCGTCCACCAAGGGCGTGCTGTAACGGAGGGCTGTCATGATCGCCATTGTGGATTACGGGGTGGGCAATCTCTATTCCCTGAGATCCTCCCTGAAGTATATCGGCGTGGACCACAGCGTGGTCAATACCGCCGAAGACCTGCGCCGCGCGGACCGCATCATTCTGCCCGGCGTCGGCGCCTTTGAAGACGCCGCGCGCAAGCTGGCCGAATCGGGCATGAAGGAAGCGCTGCTGGAAGAAGCCGCCTCGGGCAAGCCGCTGCTGGGCATCTGCCTCGGCATGCAGATGCTGTTCGACGTGAGCTATGAGTACGGCGAGCACAAGGGTCTGGGACTCATTCCCGGCAAGGTCTGCCCCCTCAACGCAGACATTCCTTCCGACCTGAAAGTTCCCCATATCGGCTGGAACCGACTGAACATCCTGAAGCAGGACAAGCTCTTCGACGGCTTCAAGGACGGTTCCCACGTCTATTACGTTCATTCCTTCTATGCCAAGGACTGCCTCGAGCACACCCTTGCCACCTCCGAGTACGGTACCGCCGTCACAGGCGCCGTCCGTCGCGGCAATGTCTGCGGCATGCAGTTCCATCCCGAAAAGAGCGGCAGCGCGGGTCTCGCCCTGCTGACCGCATTCTCCAAGCTGTGAGGTGCCCCATGATCATCTATCCTGCCATTGACCTCCGCGGGGGACGGGCCGTCCGTCTCACCAAAGGAGATTACGACCGTGAGAAGGTCTATGCCGACGATCCCGTCGCCGTGGCCGAGAGCTTCAAGGCCGCAGGCGCCACATGGCTCCATGCCGTGGATCTGGACGGCGCGCGCTCGGGCAAACCCGAGAACGCCGAGACCATCCGCCGCCTGACCGCCGTCGGGCTGAAGACCGAGATCGGCGGCGGCATCCGAGACGAACAGCGCATCGTCGACTATCTGGAAGCGGGGGCGGAACGCCTCATCCTCGGCACCGTGGCCGTTCGCGATTTCGGCTTCGTCGAGCGCATGGTCAGCCGCTACGGCGACCACATCGCCGTGGGCGTGGACGCTCGAAACGGCATGGTGGCCGTCTCGGGCTGGGAAGAGATCACCGCCGTGGGCGGCTATGATTTCTGCGTCCGCTGCCGTGATGCGGGCGTGAAGACCGTCATCTACACCGACATCGGTCGCGACGGCATGCTGCAGGGCGCCAATCTCGCCGTCTACGAAAAGCTCAGCGGCATCGAGGGGCTGGACGTCATCGCCTCGGGCGGCGTCAGCTTCATGAGCGACATTGCGGCTCTTCGCGACATGGATCTCCACGGCGCCATCATCGGCAAAGCGCTGTATGAGGGCAAGCTGGACCTGAAGGCCTGCATCGGGGAGGCGAGAAAATGATCTCCAAGCGCATCATCCCCTGTCTGGACGTCCGAAACGGGCGCGTGGTCAAGGGCGTCAACTTTGAAGGCGTCAAGGACATCGCCGATCCCGTGGACATGGCCCGATTCTACAACGAATCCGGCGCGGACGAGCTGGTCTTTTACGACATCACCGCATCCGTCGAGGGTCGCGCCCTCTTCACCGACATTCTGCTGAAGGTCGCCTCCGAGGTCTTCATCCCCCTCACCGTGGGCGGCGGCATCAACGCTGTGGAGGACTTCGACCGCGTGCTGAAGTGCGGCGCGGACAAGGTCAGCGTCAACTCCGGCGCCATCCGCGACCCCTCCCTCATCGGCAAGGCGGCCCGCAAGTACGGCGACCAGTGCGTCGTTCTCAGCATGGACATCAAGCGCGTGGACGGCACCTTCCACCTCTTCGCCAAGGGCGGACGGGTGGACACCGGGCTGGACGCGCTGGACTGGGCGGTCCGCGGCGTCAATGAAGGCGCGGGCGAGCTGGTGGTCAATTCCATCGACACCGACGGCGTTCGCAACGGCTTTGATCTGGAGCTGCTGGACAGGATCGCCGACCGCTGCAAAGTCCCCATCATCGCTTCCGGCGGCGCCGGCTGCAAGGAGGACTTCGCAGAACTCTTCCGCCATCCCGGTATGGACGCCGGACTGGCGGCGGGCATCTTCCATCAGAAGCTGCTCACCATT
>JAKSPZ010000189.1 GCA_024404395.1 Clostridia bacterium
ACGTGCTGAGTGTGGATACCGAGGTCGCCCAGGCAGCCGTACTCGCCGTTGAACGTGACCATACGCTTCCAGTTGATGGGCTTTTCAAGGTCCATATCGGAGCAATGGTTGAAGCCTGCATGGATCTCCAGGATCTTGCCGAACTTGCCTTCCTTGTACCAGTTGATCATGGTCTGCATGGAAGGATAGTACGGGAACTCGGAGGAGCAGCGGACAAAGGCGCCGGGAGTCTCGCGGTATGCCTTCATGATCGCGTCATTGGCCTTCTTGTCGATACCGAAGGGCTTCTCACCCAGCAGAGCCTTGCCGCTCTTGATGATATCAACATAGAACTGCTCGTGGAGGTTGTGGGGAACGGCGCAGTAGATGGCGTCGATATCGTCCTTCTCCAGCAGCTCTTTGTAATCGGAAACAGCGTACTTGATGTCCGGGAAGTTCTTCTGGAACCACTCCATCTCCTTCGGGACAACAGAGCAGATGCCGACGATCTCGGGACGCGGGATATCAGCGGTAAAATGGCACCAGCGGGCTGCTGCGGAAGCGAATTCGCGAGCCATCAGGCCGCAGCCGACCAGACCGAAGCGTACAGTTTTCATAATTGAAAATCCTTCTTTCTGAAATGCCCAAGCGGTTTCCCGCTTGGGCGTAAATGTTATCGATTAGAAGCCGAAGTGCTTTTCGGTCTCGGTGACAGCTTCTTCGATGATGTCGAGGCCCTTGAGAGCGACTTCGTCGTCCAGGATCATGGGCGGGGACATTCTCAGGATGTGGCCGGAGGGAACCCATGCCAGACCCTTTTCGAAGGCCTTCTTGTAGATCATCTGACCTGCCTCAACGAAGGGCTCCTTGGTGGTACGGTCCTTAACGATCTCGATTGCCTGCAGGCAGCCGATGGCGCGGACGTCGCCGATGATGGGATGTGCTTCCATCATCTTCTTCATCTTAGCAAGCATGATCTCGCCCAGATGGGTGGAACGCTCGTTCAGGTTCTCCTCTTCGATGACTTCGATGGAAGCCAGAGCAGCGGCGCAGGCCATGGGGTTTCCGCCGTAGGAAGAAGATGCGGAGATCTTCTCGATTGCGGGAGCCAGGTCCTTGGAAACGCACATTGCGGTTACGGGGAAGCCGTTACCGAAGCCCTTACCGAGGGTGGTGATGTCGGCGGTGACATTCCAGTGATCCATTGCCAGCCAGGTACCGGTACGTGCCATGCAGTTCAGGACCTCGTCAGCGAACATCAGGATGCCGCGCTCGTCACACAGCTTGCGCAGTGCGGGCAGATAATCCGGCGGGGGAACAACGGAACCGCCCCAGCCCTGAACGGGCTCGAAGACGATGGCTGCAACGTTCTTGCCGCCGCTTGCGCACTCGTTGTCCAGGATGCCTTCCAGCATGCGGATGTAGGGAGTGGAATCCTTCCATGCCTCTTCGGGGGTACGGCCGAAGGCGTCACGGTAGGGATTGGGACGGGGTGCCAGCATGAAGCCGGGAGCACGCATATGGGTGTCGGCGCCGACAACTGCCAGAGAGTTGGAGCCGAGGGACTTACCATGGAAATCGCGCCAGAAGGAGATGAACTCCTGCTTGCCGCTGTAAGCACGTGCGCAGCGGAGACCTGCTTCGACTGCGGTCGTACCGGAATCATAGAACTGGAAGCCAGCGAAACGGCCGCCGGTGATCTCATGCAGCTTCTCAACGAGCTTCATCTTGATCTCGGTGGTGAAGTCGTGGCAGTTCATCAGCTTCTTGGCCTGCTCTGCAACTGCCTCGGAGATTTTGGGATGGCAGTGGCCCAGACCGGTAACATAAATACCGGAAGAGAAGTCGATGTACTTGTTGCCGTCAACGTCGGTCAGGGTGTAGCCGTAGCCGCTCTCGAAAGCGACGGGGTACAGACGAACCTGGCTGGAATAACCCTTCATGTACTTGGAGCATCTGTCATGATACTCTTTGGACTTGGGGCCCGGAACAGTCTCAGATACCATATGAGGCAGAGTTGCCGGATCTACATATGCCCAATTCTTACTCATTGGAACAACCTCTTTCCGATCAAAATTCACAGCGGTAAAACCGTTCTGCTATAGTAGCATTATAGTACCGCAATAGTTCATTGTCAACTCCATCCTGCAGTTATACGCGAGATTTTTACGCAAATTCGCACACTTTTGCAAGTTTTTGCGGCAGATATCCAATTCCTGTTTTCTTATGTCTCAGTTACGCTTTTGACAGGCGATCCGTTTTGCCGTATAATGGCTTCGGAAGTGATTTTCTATGCGATTTTTTGATTCCCACGTCCATCCCGCATTTCAGATCTTCGATCCGGATTTTCCGCAGATTGTTTCGAAAATGAAGGAAATCGGCATCACCGACGCCGTGGCGATCTGCGATCCCGGTGATGAAGAACCCGACCACGAGAAGGCCATCGGGCTCGTCCGTCAATATCCCCTGTTTCGCCTCGCCATCGCCTGCCATCCGCAGAACGCCTACAATTTCACAGACGAAACGGAAGCCGTCATCCGCCGATATGCCGCATTGCCCGAGTGCACTTCCATCGGCGAGACGGGGCTCGACTACTTCGACAATCGCACCCCCAAAGACGTTCAGAAGGCGATCTTCGAGCGTCATCTGGACATCGCCTGCGATTACGACATGCCTGTCCAGCTGCACATCCGCAACGCCCACGGCGATGCCATCGACATCCTGCGCGCCCGATACAGGCAGGGGCGGCTCCCCCGCGGCATCCTCCACTGCTTCACCCGCAGCTGGGAACTGGAAAAGGTCTATCTCGACCTCGGGTTCTATGTCGCTTTCGGCGGCGTCATCACCTTCAAGAACGCCAACAAAGTGCTGGAAGCGGTACAAAAAACGCCCGTCGATCGACTGGTGCTGGAGACGGACAGTCCCCACATGGCACCCGAGCCGATGACGGGTCAACGAAACGAACCTGCGTTTCTGAAATATATCTTTGATAAGTGCGTCGAACTGCGCAACGCCGATCCCGAAGCACTGGCCGAGCAGATCTGGCTGAACACGGATCGAGCGACCCGCTAAGCGAGGTCAATGTGCACAGCCTCCGACAACACCAGCGAATCGGGCGTCACGTCGCAGCCGATGGCAAGAACGGTCACGCCGTTGTCCGCCGCTTCCCGCAGCGCCGCACCGAAAGCCGCGTGACGTTCGTCGTTCGGACGAAACACTTTCATGCCCGCCATTTGAATGACGAACAGTGCGTAAGCGCGATACCCTTCCC
>JAKSPZ010000019.1 GCA_024404395.1 Clostridia bacterium
GATCAATATCATCTCCTATGCGGAACTTGATAAGCTGTCCGGCTTCGTCGGCAACTTCACCGCGACCATCCGCAAGAAGGCACGCTATGTCGACGAGACCAAGTGCACGGGCTGTGGTGTCTGCACCGAAAAGTGCCCCTCCCGCAAGGGTCTCAACGAGTTCAACATGAACCTCGACACCCGCGGCGCCATCTACATCCCCTTCGCTCAGGCGATTCCGAAAGTCGCAGTCATCGACACCAAGCAGTGCCTCCACTTCCGTACCGGCAAGTGCGGCCTGTGCGAGAAGAACTGCGGCGCCGGTGCCATCAAGTTCGATCAGCAGGATGAGTTTATCGAGCGCAAGTACGGCGCGATCATCGTTGCGACCGGCTTTAAGCCCATCGATGCTTCTCAGTTCGATGAGTATGCTTACAACCAGTCCCGCGATGTCGTCACCAGCCTTGAGTTCGAACGCATCATGAACGCCGCAGGTCCCACCAAGGGCCAGCTGGTCCGTCCTTCCGACGGCAAGCATCCCCATGAGATCGTGTTCATCCAGTGCGTCGGTTCCCGCTGCTCCGAGGATGCCACCAAGGGCAAGCCCTACTGCTCCAAGATCTGCTGCATGTACACCGCAAAGCATGCCATGCTGGTCCGCGATAAGTATCCGGACGTCAAGGTGCACATCTTCTACATCGATGCCCGTACCCCCGGCAAGAACTTTGATGAGTTCTATCGCCGCGCTGTTGAGCAGTACGATGTGGATTACATCAAGGGCATGGTCGGTAAGGTCACCGTTGAAGGCGACAAGCTCCACGTTCAGGGCAGCGATCTGCTGGCCAACGAACAGGTGCACATCAACGCCGATATGGTCGTTCTTGCCACCGCCATCGAGCCCGATCCCACCGCTCGCGCGCTGCGCACCATGCTGACTGCCAGCATGGACACCAATGACTTCTTCACCGAGGCCCATCCCAAGCTCCGCCCCGTGGAAAGCCCCACTGCCGGTGTTTTCCTGTCCGGCGTCTGCCAGGGTCCCAAGGATATCCCCGAGACCGTCGCACAGGCCGGCGCTGCCGCGTCCAAGGTCATCGGTCTCCTCGCAAAGGACGAGCTGACTTGCAATCCCTGCGTTGCTCATGCCAACGAACTGCTGTGCAACGGCTGCTCTCAGTGTGAAAAGGTCTGCCCCTACGGCGCCATTCACTATGAGGACAAGGAAGTCCGCGGTCCCGAAGTCCGTGGCGTCAAGCGCGTCGCTGTTGTCAATGAGGCGGTCTGCCAGGGCTGCGGTGCCTGCACCGTTACCTGCCCGTCCACGGCAATGGATCTGAAGGGCTTCACCAATAAACAGATCATGGCGGAGGTGGATGCGATATGTCGATGAACCAGAATCCCGATTGGAAGCCGACGATCGTCGCGTTCTGCTGCAACTGGTGCAGCTATGCCGGCGCCGATCTGGCCGGCTCCGGTCGTATGAGCTATCCGGCGAATGTCAAGATCATTCGCATTCCCTGCTCCTGCCGTCTGAATCCGCTGTTCGTGCTTCGTGCTTTCCAGCGCGGCGCCGACGGTGTCATCCTGTGCGGCTGCCATCCGGGCGACTGCCACTATTCCACCGGTAACTACTATGCCCGCCGCCGTATGACCCTGCTGTTCAGCATGCTCGACTACCTGGGCATCGAACGCGGTCGTACCCGCGTCGAGTGGGTTTCCGCAGCGGAAGGTGCAAAGTTCTCCGCAACTATGAATGACTTCGCCAAGACGATTTACGAGCTGGGCGAGAACAAGAAATTGGGGGATCTGCGATGCAAGGAATGATTTTGGATCGGGTTCGTGCCCTTATGTCCGAAGGCGTCGCGACGCGTGTTCTCGGCTGGGAAACCGGCGAATTTCCGTATGATCGCACGCCCAAATTCTTCAACGAGAGCAATCTCGAAAACCTCAAGTACGATTCCTTCTGCGGTTGCAATCTGAGCAAGTACCTGGTCAACGAAAGTGAAAAGGTCATTGCTCTGGTCAAGCCCTGCGACTCTTACAGCCTGACTCAGCTTTGCACCGAGCATCGCGT
Source organism: Clostridia bacterium (assembly GCA_024404395.1). Classification (GTDB taxonomy): domain Bacteria; phylum Bacillota; class Clostridia; order Christensenellales; family Aristaeellaceae; genus Faecivicinus. Next base: position 2,054 of record JAKSPZ010000019.1, read on the forward strand.
CAAGCGTGAGAACGTCTACGCTCTGGGCGTAGCCTGCCGCGGCAAGATCGATGTGAACAAGATCGCAGCGCTCGGCATCAAGGGCATCACCGACGTCGAAGAAGACGGCGACACCCTGACCGTGCACACCCTCTACGGCGACAAACAGGTCGCCCGCAAAGACGTGCTGCTGAACAAGTGCATGTCCTGCAAGGGTAAGGAACATAAGAACGTTGATGAAGTCATCGGCGAGTCCGAAGACACTTCTTCCGTCGAACGCTTTGACATGGTTGCTGAGCTGGAAGCCATGACGCCCGATCAGCGCTTCGCTTTCTGGCGCAATGAGCTGTCCAAGTGCATCCGCTGCAATGCCTGCCGCAATGTCTGCCCCGCTTGCACCTGCGTCAAGTGCGTATTCGACAACCCCAACACCGGCGTCCAGAACAAGGCTGCTGCGGACGATTTCGAAGAGAACATGTTCCACATCATCCGTGCGTTCCACGTTGCCGGCCGTTGCACCGACTGCGGTGAGTGCAGCCGCGTCTGCCCCCAGGGCATCCCGCTCCATCTGCTGAACCGCAAGTTCATCAAGGACATCGATGAGCTCTACGGCGATTACGTCGCGGGCGATGAAGCCGACCAGCGTCATCCGCTGATCAACTTCACCAAGACCGACTGTGAGCCCAGCATCGTCCACCAGCGGGGAGGTGACAAGGGATGAAAAAGCTGCCGATCAGTGAGCTGAATGCTTTCTTCGCCCGTGTCGCCGCCGACCAGAAGCTGTATCTGCCCGTCGAACAGGCCGGTCAGGTCGACTTCGGTTGCTGGACCGAAGACGCCACCGTTCGCCTTGACGCGCTGAAGACCGTCAAGAGCGCAAAGGGTGCCTTCTTCCCCCAGGTCGAGGATATGCTCCGCTTCCACACTCAGGGCAAGAACATCGACATCCAGCCCACCGAGCTCATGAACGAAAAGTTCGTCATCTTCGGTGTCCGCGCCTGTGATGCCCGTGCTTTTGAGCTGCTGGACCGTGTTTTCATGTCCGAGCCCCAGGATCCCTTCTATGCTGCCCGTCGCGAACACGGCACCGTCGTGACCCTCGCCTGCGGTGAGCCCGAGGCTTCCTGCTTCTGCACCAACTTTGATATCGATCCCGCCGATCCTGCGGGCGATGTGACCGCCTGGCTGGTGGGTGAGAACTACGTTCTCCGCGCCAACACCGAAAAGGGTGAGGCCCTCATCGCCGATCTCGCAGACAGCGACGACGATGTCTCCGCCAAGCAGGCCGAGATCCGCGCCATCGCGGAGAAGCTGCCCTTCGCCAACCTGAACCTCAACGGTTTCGACGGCGAACACCTCATGGAGCGCTTCAGCGATCCCAAGTGGGCTGAGCTGTCCCGCGCATGCCTGGGCTGCGGCACCTGCACCTTCGTCTGTCCCACCTGCCAGTGCTACGATATCCGCGATTACGATACCGGTCACGGTGTCCAGCGTTATCGCTGCTGGGACAGCTGCATGTACTCTGACTTCACTCTGATGGCCCACGGCACCAACCGTCCCACTCAGGTCGAGCGTTTCCGTCAGCGCTTCATGCACAAGCTGGTCTACTTCCCGTCCAACAACGAAGGCATCTACGGCTGCGTCGGTTGCGGCCGCTGCGTGGACAAGTGCCCGCAGTCGCTCAATATCGTCAAGGTCATCAAGGCATTGGGGGTGAAAGCAGATGACTAACGGCAACATCATCCCGATGCTCGGCGTTGTGACGGACATCCGTACCGACACGCCCGACATCAAGACTTTCCGCGTCGAAGCGCTGAACGGCGGCAAGTGTTTTGAACATATGCCCGGTCAGTGTGCCATGCTTTCTATTCCCGGCGTCGGCGAGGCGATGTTCTCCATCACCTCTTCTCCCACGCTGAAGGAATATCAGGAGTTCTCCATCAAGAAGTGCGGCTGCCTCACCGAGTGGCTGCATCAGATGGACGTCGGTCAGCAGGTCACCATCCGCGGACCGTACGGCAAGCCTTTCCCCGTGGAGACCGAACTGAAGGGCAAGGACCTTCTGTTCATCGCCGGCGGCGTCGGTCTTGCGCCCCTTCATTCCGTCATCAACTACGTGCTGGACAAGCGCGAGAACTACGGCAAGGTGGATATCGTTTACGGTTCCCGTTCCAAGGATGACCTTCTGGATATCAACGAGATCCAGAACTCCTGGATGGATCCCAAGAACAATCTGGATGTTCACCTGACCATCGACCGTCCTCAGGACGGCTGGGATGGCCACGTCGCGTTCGTTCCCACCTACGTAAAGGAACTGGGCTTTGACCCCAATAAGACCGTTCTGGTCTGCGGTCCGCCGATCATGATCAAGTTCGTGCTTCAGGCGCTGACCGAGCTGGGCTTCGAAAAGACCCAGATCTACACCACGATGGAACTTCGCATGAAGTGCGGCGTCGGCAAGTGCGGCCGCTGCAACATCGGCGACAAGTACGTCTGCAAGGATGGCCCCGTGTTCCGTTTCGACGAGCTCGGCGTGCTGCCTTCCGAGTATTGATGGAGGTTTGAATCCATGGCAAATATGGTCAATGTTTTCCTGTACGGAAAAAAGTATGAAGTTCCCGGCGATCTGACGATCATGGAAGCGTTCGAGTACGCCGGTTATAAACTGGTGCGCGGCGTCGGCTGCCGTAACGGCTTCTGCGGCGCATGTGCCACCGTTTATCGCATCAAGGGCGATCGTGAGCTGAAGGCCTGCCTGGCTTGCTCCACCAAGGTTGAGGACAACATGTCTGTCGCGACCCTGCCCTTCTTCCCGCTGATCAAGGAAGGCTACGACATCGAAAAGGTCCGCCCCAACGAGCAGATCATGATGCAGCTCTATCCCGAGATCTACTCCTGCGTCGGCTGTAATGCCTGCACCAAGGCCTGCTCTCAGAGCCTGAATGTCATGCAGTACATCGCCCATGCACAGCGCGGCGAATACGAGAAGTGCGCAGAGCTGTCCTTCGACTGCGTCATGTGCGGCATCTGCTCATCCCGTTGCCCCGCAGGTATCTCTCATCCTCAGGTTGCCATGCTGGCACGCCGCCTGAACGGCAAGTACATCGCACCCGAATCCCTCCATCTGACCACTCGCGTCAAGGAGATCGAGGACGGTCTTTGCACCGAAGCCATCGAGGCGATCATGGCGAAGCCCATCGAGGAACTGAAGGAACTGTACAACCATCGCGACATCGAAAAGTAAGGGGGCGGCAACATGATTTTCACTCAGGAAATGCTGGAATCCATGAAGAAGGTGGAGGCCGCACGCGAAGCTAACATTGCGTATGAACCCCCCCGTATGTCCGCTGAGGAAAAGGAAGCTCTCCTCGCAGAGTACCATCCCGACTATAAGGACAAGGGCTTTACCACGATCAAGATCGGTCCCAACAAGGGCGAGCGCGCTCCCATCGAGCTGGAAGAGATGATCGAAGGCCGCAGCCGCGTTCTCGACCTGAATGTCGATCTGAACAAGGTCGATTACGACGTTGACGTTCTCGTCATCGGCGGCGGCGGATCCGGTTCCTCCGCAGCCATCGAGGCCAACAAGGCCGGCGCAAACGTCATGATCGTCACCAAGCTGCGCATCGGCGACGCCAACACCATGATGGCTGAAGGCGGCATCCAGGCAGCTGACAAGCCCGGCGACTCTCCCGCTCAGCACTATCTGGACGTCATGGGCGGCGGTCACTTCGTCAATCGTCCCGAACTGGTCCGCAAGCTGGTCATGGATGGCCCCGGTGCCATCAAGTGGCTGAACGAGCTGGGCGTTGAGTTCGACAAGGACGAAGACGGCACCATGGTTACCACCCACGGCGGCGGTACCTCCCGCAAGCGCATGCACGCTGCAGCCGACTACTCCGGCGCCGAGATCATGCGTACCCTGCGCGATGAAGTCCTGAACCGCGGCATCACCGTTGTTGACTTCACTGCTGCCATCGAGATCATTAAGGACGAGAACGGCAATGCTGCCGGCGCTGTCCTGCTGAACATGGAGACCGGTGAGGTCCGTGTTGCCCGCGCAAAGTGCGTCGTCATCGCCACCGGCGGTGCAGGCCGTATGCATTATCAGGGCTTCCCGACTTCCAACCACTACGGCGCAACCGCCGACGGTCTGATCCTCGGCTACCGCGCAGGCGCGAAGCTGCTGTATCAGGATACCCTTCAGTATCATCCCACCGGCGTTGCTTTCCCGCAGCAGATCTACGGTGCTCTGGTTACCGAAAAGGTCCGCTCCATGGGCGCTAAGCTGATCAACTCCGAAGGCGAAGTCTACGTCCATCCTCTGGAGACCCGCGACGTCAACGCAGCTGCTGTTATCCGTGAGTGCAGCACCCGCGGCAAGGGCGTTCCCACTCCCACCGGCAAGGCTGTCTGGCTGGATACGCCTATGATCGACATGATTCATGGCAAGGGCACTCTGGAGAAGCGTCTGCCTGCCATGCTTCGTATGTATCTGAAGTTCGGCATCGACATGCGCGAGACCCCCATCCTGATCTACCCGACTCTGCACTATCAGAACGGCGGTCTGGAGATCGGCGTCAACGGCATGACCCGCGTCGAGAACCTGTTCGTCGCCGGTGAGGCTGTCGGTGGTATCCACGGCCGCAACCGCCTGATGGGCAACAGCCTTCTGGACATCATCGTTTTCGGTCGCAACGCAGGTCAGCAGGCCGCTGCCAAGGCGAAGACCGTTACCGTTGGTGCACTGACGCTGGACCACGTTGCGAAGTACGAAGAGGAGCGCAAGGCTGCCGGCATCGACAGTGAGACCGCTTCCCCCAAGCTGCTTCCCGACTATACCCGCAAGTTCTGATCGAACTGAACCGCAACCCCAAGCTTCGGCTTGGGGTTGTTTTGTTAATATGAAGGTTAGAAGTTAACGGAACTGTAATCGAAAACCGGATCGATGTATGCTATAATGGTTGCGATTTGAAAGCGGAGGTTGTGTTCAATGAAGTATATCGTAGCATTGGATCAGGGAACGACCAGTTCCCGCGCGGTCATCTTCGATCAGAATGGCAGTATGGTCGCCAAGCATGGCATTGAGTTTCCGCAAATTTATCCCAAGCCCGGCTGGGTAGAGCATAATCCCATGGACATCCTGAACTCCCAGATCACTTCACTGAAAATGGCAGTGGAGAAGTCCGGCGTGGATGTGGCAGATATCGAAGCCATCGGCATCACCAACCAGCGTGAGACTACCCTTTTGTGGGAACGCAGCACGGGCAAGCCGCTTTGCAATGCGATCGTATGGCAGTGCCGTCGTTCCGCACCTCTGGTTGAACGGCTGAAGAAGGATGGACTGGGCAATATGCTTCGCGATGCCACCGGTCTCATTCCCGATGCATACTTCTCGGGCACCAAGCTCCAGTGGCTGCTGGACACCATTTCCGGCGCGAGAAAGCGTGCGCTCAACGGCGAACTGTGCTTCGGTACGGTGGATTGCTTCCTGGCGTGGCATCTTTCCGCAGAGAAGGTCCATGTGACGGATGCGAGCAACGCCGCACGCACGATGCTCTATAATATCTATGATCAGAAGTGGGACGAGCGTCTGCTGAGAGCGATGAATATTCCCGCGCAGCTGCTGCCCGAGGTCGTTGACAGCTCTCGTGTGATCGGTCATCTGGACAAGAGCATCCTCGGACGAGAGATTCCCATTGCATCCATGGCGGGAGATCAGCACGCGGCACTGTTTGGACAGGGCTGCTTTGCTCCCGGTATGGCAAAGAATACCTATGGCACGGGTTGCTTTGTTCTGATGAATACGGGCAAGACCCCTGTGCGCTCCTCCAATGAACTGATCACCACCGTTGCATGGCGCATTGACGGACAGCCTCGTTATGCGCTGGAAGGCAGCGTATTCGTGGGCGGTGCCGTTATTCAGTGGCTGCGCGATGAGATGAAGCTCATTGAAAAGGCATCCGATTCCGAAGCGATCGCCATGTCTGTTCCCAATAACGGCAATGTATACTTTGTTCCCGCATTTACGGGTCTCGGCGCACCCCATTGGGACATGTACAGCCGCGGCACCATCGTGGGTCTGACCCGCGGTACGGGACGTGCGCATATCGTCCGCGCGGCACTGGAATCCATCGCCTATCAGACGGCGGATGTTGTCAATGCCATGTCTGCGGATTCTGGCATGAAGTCCACCGTCATGCGTGTTGATGGCGGCGCCAGTGCCAACAGCTTCCTGATGCAGTTCCAGTCCGACATACTGGGCATGCGCGTCCTTCGCCCCAAGGTTCTCGAGACCACCGCGATGGGTGCCGCTATGCTGGCAGGTCGTGCGGTCGGCATGTGGAATGACCGCGAGCTGGAGAAACTTCAGACCGCCGATCGTGAATTTGTGCCCAATATGGACGATGTCACCAGAAACAACCTTCTCAAGAAGTGGAATCGCGCGATCGAGCGCAGCCGCGGCTGGGAGATCGAAGAAGAATGAAAAACAGCCCCCGTCGAAATGCTTGGCGGGGGCATTCTTGTAAATAACGTGAGGCATGATTGATGTTTGATTTCGGAAGAGCCAACGAAGCACAGCGGCGGGCAATCGAATCGGTCGAAGGACCGGTTCTGATCATTGCGGGTCCGGGTACGGGCAAGACCTATACGCTGGTGCAGCGCGTGGTCTACCTGATAGAGGTCTGCGGTGTGAAGCCCGAGGAGATCCTGATCTCCACTTTCACTCAGAAGGCTGCCAAAGAGCTGGTGACCCGTGTGACGGACGAGCTGTCGAAACGCGGTATCGATATCAACATCAATGACATGTATATCGGTACGATCCATACGATCTGCAGGCGCATCATCGAAAAGCATGCGGAACATATCGGGCTGAAGAAAAACTACATCATGCTGGATGACTTTGCCCAGAAGTATCTGGTCTTTCGAAATCTGAAGCGCTTCAGGCGGATCGAGGGCTTTGACGATCTGATGATCAACCGATTCGAACCGCGACGCCAGAAGCAGCGCGCCTGGGAGCAGGCGGTGGCAATCTGTCAGACGGTCAACCGCATCGAGGAGGAGCGGGTCGATCCGTCTCATTTGATGGCGGACGACGGTGAGAAGTTCAACGGCAGAAATTTGGTCAGCGTCATCGGACAGATAGCGGAAGTCTATCGTTCTCTTTT
>JAKSPZ010000190.1 GCA_024404395.1 Clostridia bacterium
TGTGGATGCCGAACTCCTCGAGGGTCTCGATGAGGAGGTCCGCCTTTTCAAGGTCTCCGCTCTGATGATCCACCTGCTCCTGCTCGGTGAGGCGCATGAGGTCCAGCGGCGGATAGTTGTAGGGCTCGGGTTCGTCCTCGCCCAGAATGACCTTCAGGGGGCTGCGCTTCACGGGCGGCTTGCCGGGTTCGGGCTCGCCGCTGGTCTCGATGACGTCGCAGGAATCGGGGGTGATGGTCAGATCGTCCGCAGGTTTCGGCGCGGGTGCGTCCTCGTCATCGTCCAGCGGCAGGGCGAGGGCGGAGGGCTCCTCCACCAGTCGACCGCTGCGTCTGGGCGCACGGACGGGCTTCTCCGCCACGGGTTCCACATCGAAGGGCGGGAGATCGTCTTCTTCGTCGGACACATCCACGATCATCGGCTGCTCCGGCTCGGGCACCACGGGTGCGGCGGCGCGGGGCTGACGGACCTTGTTGCGATTGAGGCGGGAGGCCACGGGATCGTCGCCCAGCTTCACCTCGCCCATGACGGGACGGGTGGGACGGGGCTTCTTCTCGGGCGCTGCCTCGGCGGGCTGTGCCACATCAACGGTGCCGCGAGGCGGACGGTTGGTGTGGGAAGGCATTTTGATGTTGTCGGGATCCACCACGGAACGTCCCTCGGGCATGCGGTTCACGCGGCGCTTGCGGACGGTAACATCGGGCTCAGCGGAGGGCTTCACGGTGCGGACAGCCTCGCGCTCGGGACGACCTTCCCGCTCGGGACGGGTCTCGCGGGCGGGACGGGCGGTCTCGGGTCGGGTGGGACGCTGGGGACGACGGTCGCGGCCGGGTCGCCCATCCTCAAAGACGTCCTCGCGGGAGGGCTTGCGGGTGGGCTTCTCGGGGCGGTCGGCGCCTGCGAAGAGGCGCTCGGATTCGCGCTCCTTGTTGCGCTGATCGATACGGTAGCGAAGGTCCGCGATGATCGGCGCCAGACGTCTGACCGCAGCGGGAATGACGCCCGTGCCCGTCAGTGCCAGCACCATGACCACCAGGAAGGCGAAGATGTCGCCCGCCACGCCGATGACCTTGTACAGCGGATAGCACAGGAACGCGCCCAGCTTGCCGCCGCCGATGCCGCCCGAACGGGCCACGAAATTGCCGTAGGCGCGGATGGAGACGGTGCTCAGCACGGTATTGATAAAGAAGGCGTGGAAGATGGCATAGACGCAGAGATAGACGATGATATAGCAGATCAGGTGCGGGATCGACATCTGATTGCCCTTGACGGAGCGGATCAGACGGGTGGCAACGGCGGCGGGGATCACCGCCAGACCGATCGCCAGCGCGCCGCCCACGGAGCGAAGGACGCCCGAAATGCTGCCCATCGCCGTGTCGGGCTGCGCGGGCGCCACGGCCAGCCAGATCATCAGCACCGCCACGGCGTACAGCGCGATGGCGACGAGGATCTTCGACAGTCCGCCGCCTTCATTGGCAGGGGCTTTGGTGGTACGTCTTGGCATAAGGACCTCCGAAAAAGAAGTGTTTATAAACGCGGAACGCGAGGCGGCAGAGGGCTTACACTGCTGTAAAGCCCTTTTTCTGTCGCCCCGCTATGTCACGGTCGGCTTGCGCCGCCTATGGAAGTTTTGAAGGAAGTACCGAGGATCAGCCCATCATCAGGGTGTTGAGCCAGTTGCCGACGTTCAGGATGTCCAGCTGGCTGGCGAAGGAGAAGAGGGCGGAGCCCTTCTTCAGGGACTCGGTAAGTGCGGGATCGATGAAGTTGAGGAGCATGGGCATGATGATCAGGATGATGACCACCACGACGCTGGCGCGCAGGAAGCCGAAGACGCCGCCGACCAGCCAGTCCGCACCGCGCAGGATGGGCAGGCAGACAACATGGTCGATGAGGTTGACGATCAGGTTCGCAACGGCGTACAGCACGATGAAGGCTGCCAGGAAAGCCATGACGTTGAAGACCGCCACCCACAGGGTCTGGTTGAAGTACTGGGAGACGGTGTTCAGTCCCAGCTTCTCGAAGGCCTGCATGCGGATGTTGGCGGAGAAGGCGTTGCCGATGAAGCTGAAGTTGGCGCCCACCTGATTGACCAGCTCGGAGATGGCGCTCTCACCGCCCGCGAGAACGGTGGTGATGGCGGTGTTCGCCTGCTGGAAGTTGGCGAAGAAGTCGTCGGGCTCCAGATACTGGTTCAGGACGGCCATCAGCGTGGAGTTGGACAGGGCGAAGTTCGCGATCTTCTCGTACAGTGCCTGAGCGCCGAACCAGGAAGCGGCGAAGCCCAGCGTGGACAGGCCGGAGGCAAGGAAGCCCTTGTGCATGCCCGACAGGATACCGAAGGCAAAGACGGCAATGATGATATAGTCGATAATGTTCATTTTCGATCCTCCCGACTAAGCTTGATAGGATACAAAGTAGACCACGTTGCCCTGCTGCAGCATGGCAACACCGTTGGACGTAACGCCCAGAACTTTCTCAAACTGGATGCCCATCTGGCGGGCGACGGCTTTCTTGTCCCCGAAGGCGGCGGACATGATGTAGCCGTCCTTGGAGAAGCCGTAGACCGAGTTGCCGGAACAGAACAGCGCCTCACAGTTGAAAGGCATGCGCATGTAGGCGTCGGTCGTGCCTCGGATGAGGCGGATGTCCTGCATGCTGTGGGTCCCGTCGTACTGGTTGTTGGGCACGAAGCACATCAGCGGATTGTTGGAAGTTTCGTCCGCCGCCGCCAGCGTCCAACCGTAGGTCAGCACGCGGCGGGAGGCGTTCTCCGTTCCGCTGTAATCGTAGGTGCGGATGTAGGTGTCACCGATGCAGGTGACATTCTCCGCCGAGAACAACACGTGATAGAAGACCTGCTCGTTGTCCGCGATGGTGCCCACCAGACGGCGTCCGGGGCGGTAGGTGGAAACGGTGCAGGCGGGCACGGTGCCGGAGGTGTCCAGCGTCAGTACCCAGAAGAGGGTGTTGTTGTAGAAGTATCCGTAATCGACGATGGTTCGGTCGTTCATGGTGTGGGCGTCAACGCGGCGTCCGTCGTTGTCCATCAGGATGATGGTGGACGCCTCCGGTGTGCCCGTGACCACGGCGGTGTAGACCTTGCCAGCAAGCGTCAGCGGATTCCCGTCCACAGACTTGCCGACCTG
>JAKSPZ010000191.1 GCA_024404395.1 Clostridia bacterium
AACTGCCTTTGGCAGTCGTCGGGTACGCTGCTGTGGTACCGCTTCGCGGTGTCCTCGCAGCTACAGCACGCCGCGTCCCCCCCTGTCCCCCAAAAAACAACCCCCCGCAATCGCTTGCGGGGGGCTTCATCTTCCCTTATTCCAGCTCGAAATCGTCGTCTTCCTGCTCGGCCTGCTCGGTGAGGTCCTCGGCGGTGATCTCGGTGGGGATCTCGTCGGGGGCATTGCCGGTGAGGAAGGACTCGCGGATCTTCTCGTTCAGCTCATCAAAGACCTCGGGATGATCCTTCAGATACTGGCGCGCATTCTCGCGGCCGTTGCCGATGCGCTCGCCGTTGATGGAGTAGAAATTGCCGGACTTCTGAATGAGATCCAGCTTGACACCCGCATCCAGCAGCTCGGCGGCGCGGGAGATACCTTCGCCGAAGATCATATCGACAATGGCGGTCTTGAAGGGCGGTGCAACCTTATTCTTGACGACCTTGATCTTGGTGCGGGAGCCGATCTGATCGGCGCCGGCCTTGATGGCCTCGCCCTTGCGGACATCCAGACGGACGGAGGCGTAGAACTTCAGCGCCTTACCGCCGGTGGTGGTCTCGGGGTTGCCGTAGAAGATGCCGACCTTCTCGCGCAGCTGGTTGATGAAGATGGCGATGGCATTGGTCTTGGAGATGACGCCCGTCAGCTTGCGCAGCGCCTGAGACATCAGACGCGCCTGGATACCCACGTGGCTCTCGCCCATATCGCCCTCGATCTCGGCCTTGGGGACCAGCGCGGCGACGGAGTCGATGACAACGATGTCGATGGCGCCGGAGCGGACCAGCGCTTCGCAGATGTCCAGCGCCTGCTCGCCGCTGTCGGGCTGAGAGACGTACAGCTCGTCGATATTGACGCCCAGCTTGGCGGCGTAGACGGGATCCAGCGCGTGCTCGGCGTCGATGAAGGCGGCGGTACCGCCCTGCTTCTGGGCCTCGGCGATGCAGTGCAGCGCGACGGTGGTCTTACCGGAGGATTCGGGACCGTAGATCTCGACCACGCGTCCGCGGGGCAGACCGCCCACACCCAGTGCCATGTCCAGCTGGAGGCTGCCGGTGGGGATGACGTCCACATGGAGGTTCTCAAGGCTCTCGCCCAGCTTCATGACGGAACCCTTGCCGTAGTCCTTCTCGATATTGCTCAGTGCCTGCAGCAGCGCGGCCTTCTTGTCGTCGCCCGCCTTGCGGCCCGCAGCGGTCTTCTTTTCGGTTTCTTTCTTTGCCATGGAACTGTTCCTCCGTATGATGTATTGGGAATCTCTCCCGTCGATGATTTGATTATACACGCGATGGTGTCCGAAAAAACACCCTCGATCAGGTCTCTTCGTGCTTGCGGCAGATGCGGTTGTACACCGCGATGCCGAGGATGCTCAGCGCCAGCGTCCCGATGAAGACGGCGGCGGCGAACAGATAGTTCTGCTCATTCACGGCGCTGCCGCCCACGGTGGAGGTGACCACCGACGGGAGCCGCCCGAGAGAGCAGATCAAAAGCCACATGGGCAGGCGGATGTCCGTCAGTCCCGCGAAGTAGCTCAGCAGATCCTTGGGCGTGCCGGGGATGATGTAGATGATGAGATAGAGATAATTGCGCTTTGGCGAGGACTGCAGGAATTTTAGCCGTTGCAGCTTTTCCTCCTCGAAGAACACCTTCACCAGCATGACGCCGAACTTCCTGACCAGCAGGAAGACGATGACGCTGCCGATAAACGCGCCGATGACGCAGAGGATCGTCCCTTCCACGGCGCCGAAAGCGTAGCCGCCCAGCAGCTCGAAGGGCTCACCCGGGATGACGGCGACGATGACCTGCAGGACGATCATGCCCACATACACCAGCCGCCCGGCGACGCCGTTGCCGTCCACCCACTGCCGGAACCGCTCGGGCTCCTTGGCATATCGGACCAGCGGCCCGCCGATCTTCACGCAGACGAAGGCGGACAGCAGGATAAAGATGCCGAAGGCGGCGAGGGACAGGATCTTGCGGGTCTTCTGTGTCATGACATTCCTCAAAGGGCGCAGTATTCAACGTTTACAGTATATACCACCGCCGACGGTTTCGCAAGAGAATAATGATTAAATCGGTCGGGAGGTGACAGGGGAGGGCGGACTGTGGTATAATGAACCATCACATCCGGGCGATGACGCCCATACGGAGGCAATATGCACTTTCTCCTCACCAATGACGACGGCATCAACGCGCCGGGCATCCGCGCTCTGGCCGACGCCGCTCTCCGCCGCGGACACACCTTCTGCGTGGCGGCGCCCGATCGCGAGCGCAGCGCCGCGTCTCACTCCGTCACCCTCCGCACGCCCTTGAGGGCGGATAAGGTGGATTATCCCGGCGCCACCGCCGCCTACGCCATCGACGGCACCCCCGCCGACTGCGCCCGCGTGGGGCTTTGGCTTCTGCCCGACGTGGATATGGTGCTGTCGGGCATCAACAACGGTCCCAATCTGGGCGCCGCCTGCATCTATTCGGGCACCGTCGGCGCCGCCACCGAGGCGGCCATGTGCAATTATCAGGCCATCGCCACCTCCATGAGCAGCTATAATTGCAAGGATTACACCGCGGGCGCGGAGGTCACTGTCCGCCTCGCCGAGTGGGCGAAGGATCATCCGCTGCCCCGAGGTGCGGTGTACAATCTCAATATCCCCGATATTCCTTATGATGAGATCAAGGGCGTCCGCAATGCCACCCTCGGTCCCATGTTCGTCTGCACCCCCGCCGCTCAGGCGGTGGAGACCCCCGAGGGCGTCCGCTACGCCTACAAGCTGGGGGAGAATGTGCCCTATGAGGATCCCGAGTGCGATTTCCTCGTGATCCGCGAGGGCTGGGCCACCCTGACCAAGGTCTGCTGGAATGTGAAGCTCAACGCCCCCGACGCCGATCTCACAGATCTCAGCCTTGAGAACGCAGGCGAGAGGGCGAAGCCCGTTTCGCAAGTCCCCGTCGCCCCCACCATCGCCTACCCCCACCCCAACCAAACCGAGACCCCGCCCCCCATCGCGCCATATAAAGCTTGAGGCGGTCCGTCACCCCCTGGCCCCCCTTGCCAAGGGAGCTGTCGACGAAGGCCA
>JAKSPZ010000192.1 GCA_024404395.1 Clostridia bacterium
ACAGCAACGGTAGCGTTCTGCCCGTATCCGCAGGCACTTCGGGCACGGTTCGAGTGGAAATCGGATCGTCCGATCAAGGCACGTTCACGGTAAGCTATCGCAGCACACCCATCCGTAAAGCCGCACTTACCGTTTCCGCCGCTGCCGCGCTGGGGCTTGCGATCGTCCTCATCTTGCGCAAAAAGCGCTGTCGCAGCAGGGAGATTTAACACGATTTACTTGCCAAACAGATATACTTTGTGCTATAATTTTCGGGAAAACGCACTTCTGCCGATTCGAGCGGCGGTTGACCGTAGGGTGAAATGCTCATGGTGCCGCACGGAGTTGACACAGAAGGTGGTAAAAACAAGGAGGAAACCCAAATGGCAGTTATTTCCATGAAGCAGCTGCTGGAGGCCGGCGTACATTTCGGCCACCAGACCCGTCGCTGGAACCCCAAGATGGCTCAGTACATCTTCACCGAGCGCAATGGCATCTACATCATCGACCTGCAGAAGACCGTTCGCAAGATTGACGAAGCTTACATGTTCGTCCGCGACATCGCCCTGGAAGGCAAGACCATTCTGTTCGTCGGCACCAAGAAGCAGGCGCAGGAGTCCATCGAGTCCGAAGCAAAGCGCTGCGGCATGTACTACGTCAACAATCGTTGGCTGGGCGGCACCCTGACCAACTTCCGCACCATCCAGACCCGCATCAAGCGCCTCAATGACATTGATGCCATGGAGAAGAACGGCCAGTTCGACATCCTGCCCAAGAAGGAAGTCATCGGCCTGTGCGCAGAGCGCGAAAAGCTCCTGAAGAACCTGGGCGGCATCCGCGAGATGAAGAAGCTCCCCGGCGCCCTGTTCATCGTTGACCCCCGCAAGGAGCGCATCGCCGTTTCCGAAGCCCGCATCCTGGGCATCCCGATCGTAGCTATCGTTGATACCAACTGCGATCCCGACGAGATCGATTATGTCATCCCCGGCAACGACGACGCCATCCGTGCCGTCAAGCTGATCGCCGGCAAGCTGGCTGACGCCGTTCTGGAAGGCAAGCAGGGCGAGCAGACCGAAGAGGCCGCTCCCGCTCCCGCCGCCGAATAATTCAACCATTCGATTCATGCGGCACCGGGAATCCGATGTCGCTTGAATCGTGTTACGGCACATTTCTGATTTTAGGAGGAATTTCCCCATGGCTGAGATCAATGCAAAGGTCGTTATGGACCTGCGTGGCCGTACCGGCTGCGGTATGATGGATTGCAAAAAGGCACTGGCTGCTTGCGAAGGCGATATCGAAAAGGCTATCGACTACCTGCGCGAGAAGGGCCTGGCCAAGGCTGCCAAGAAGCAGAGCCGTATCGCCGCTGAAGGCGTTGTCGGCGCTTATGTCTGCTCCAAGTGCAACACCGGCGCTCTGGTTGAAGTCAACTGCGAGACCGACTTCGTTGCCAACACCCCCGAGTTCAAAGAGCTGGTCGAGAACATTGCCAAGACCATCATCAAGTGCGATCCCGCTGATGTCGACGCTCTGCTGACCTGCAAGCTGGCCGACTCCGAGATGACCGTCTCCGACGCCATCACCGAGAAGACCGCCAAGATCGGTGAGAAGATCTCCGTCCGTCGTTTCGCTCGCTATCATGCCGAGAACGGCACCGTCGACTCCTACATCCACATGGGTGGTAAGGTTGGCGTTCTGCTGCTGGCTGAGTGCGAAGTTACCGACGCTGTCAAGGACGTTCTGCATGACGTTTCCCTGCAGATCGCCGCTGCTTCCCCCGTTGCTCCCGAGTACGTCAATCGTACCGAAGTCAAGGCCGAGCATCTCCAGCACGAGACCGAGATCCTCGCTGCCCAGGCTCGCAACGAAGGCAAGCCCGAGAAGATCATCGAGAAGATGGTTCAGGGTCGTATCAACAAGTTCTATCAGGAAGTCTGCCTCCTCGAGCAGCTGTTCGTTAAGGACGACAGCATGACCGTCGAGAAGATGATCGCTGCCAAGGCTCCCGGCACCAAGATCGTTGCTTTCACCCGCTATAAGATGGGCGATGGCCTCGAGAAGAAGGTCTCTGACCTGGCCGCCGAAGTTGCCGAGCAGACCAAGATGAAGTAATAAAACCTGAATAAAAGGAGCATGTTCCATGCTCCTTTTTTCATGAAAGAGTGATTCTGATGTACAAGCGCATTATTCTCAAGCTCTCCGGCGAGACCCTCTCTCCCGTGAAAGGTACCGTCCTCGAGGGTGATGCTCCCACCACTTATGACGCCGCACGCGTGAACCGCGCCGCAGAAGCCATCATCAAGCTGGCCGATCTGGGCGTACAGGTGGGCGTTGTCATGGGCGGCGGCAACATCTGGCGCGGTCGCTTCACCGACACCATGAACGCCGTCACTGCCGACCAGATGGGCATGCTGGCTACCATTCTGAACGCCATGGCCGTTCAGGACGCCATCGTTGCCATGGGTCGCAAGGCCACCGTGTTCACCGCTCAGGAGATGACCCGCTTTGCCGATCTGTATCGCGCCGACCGCGTGATCGAGAAGATGGAACAGGGCGAGATCGTCCTGCTGGCAGGCGGCAGCGGCAATCCCTTCTTCACCACCGACACCGCAGCAGCGCTCCGTGCCGCCGAGCTGAAGGCCGATGCCGTGTTCAAGGGCACCACCGTTGACGGCGTGTTCGATTCCGATCCCCGCAAGAATCCCGATGCCAAGCTCATCAAGAGCATTTCCTACAAGGAAGCCATCGATCGCAATCTGCGTGTTATGGATCCTTCCGCCTTCCAGCTTTGCATGGAGCAGAAGATCCCCCAGATCCGCGTTTTCAACATGGACAACCTGGACAACATCATCGCCGTCGCTCAGGGCGCCGACATGGGTACCGTCGTCCACGCATAAGGGATATTGAGAAAGCTACCTTCCGAGTAATTGGAAGGTAGCTTTTTTGTTGATATTGTTGTGGGTAATGGTTTTCTCCGTATACTGTGCCTCCCTTTGCAAAGGGAGGTGGCTCCGCGTCAGCGGAGTCGGAGGGATTGATATACTTTGACCTTCTACATCGCCGAGTAATGTGAAAAATAGCCAATCCCTCAGTCAGCTTCGCTGACAGCTCCCTTTACCAAAGGGAGCCAC
>JAKSPZ010000193.1 GCA_024404395.1 Clostridia bacterium
AGCGTAAAGCCCATCAAATTGGCAATAATGATCGCCATCAGGTTAATCTGCGAATTCAAAAGCTTCTCCCCTCCCTATATTTTTATATCATAACAATAACAGATATTTTAACAATTGTCAAGCTAACCGTAAGTGTAATTGTAGTTGCAAAAAGCACTCCGATCGCTCGGAGTGCTTTGAATGAATATGGATTATGCCTTTGCTCTGGGGAGCGTGGAACCGCCGTAAGGCATGGCCAAAACGGTGGCGTCCTTGCCGATGCGGGCAAATGCAGCATCCAGTGCTTCCTGTGCGCTTGCCGCAGGCTTGAGGAAGATCTTTTCCACAAACTCAGGTGCAAGATCGCTGACCAGATAGATCTCTGCATTCTGCAGGACCATGGCGATCGCGGCAGCCTTGTGGCCGCCCAGCTGGAAGTCCTTGCCAATGCGGTCGATCATGCTTTCGGCAGTGGGTGCATTCAGCATCCACTCCTCGAAGACCTTCTCGCCAAGACCTTCTTTGCAGGAGCCGATCAGGATAATGGTGCCGCCCTTCTTGATGGCATGCTTGGCATTGTCCAGTGCCTTCTGGGTCTGATAGAGGTTCAGATCCTTCGGCGCACCGCCCTGAGAGACGATGACGATGTCGGCGCGGCTGTCGATCTCCTTCAGATACATCTTGTCCAGGAACTTGCAGCCTTCGCGATGAGCCTTGACCAGATCGCCGGCAACGCACTTGACGATCTGCTTGTGCTCGTCGAGAACAACGTTGACGATGAAGTCAACACCGGTCATAGCCGCTGCCTGCTCGATGTCCTGACGCAGAGGATTGGTGTCCAGATTGCCGGCACAAGCCTCTTCGCGGACCATCATGCGATGGTTGGACTGAATGGCATCACGGGTGGAAACGCCGGGCATGATCGCCTTGGCGCCGCCGGAATAACCCGCAAAGTAGTGATACTCGATGTTGCCGAGGCAGATGCGGCGATCGGCTTCCGCAACCACACGAGTGATGTCGACGGGGGTGCCTGCATCAGTGGTGCCGAGATGCACGCAGTCTTCACGGCTGGAGTCCACACAGGTGATCTCGTTGAAAGCGCGCTCACCCGCGAGCTTTTTCTGCTCTTCGGGGGTGTGGCAGCGATGGCTGCCGAGGGCAAAAACGAGGGTGATATCCTCGGCCTTGCAGCCTGCCGCGTACAGCTCGTCCAGCAGGGCGGGCATAATGCGGTAGGTGGGAACGGGACGGGTGATGTCGCTGGTGATGATCGCGATCTTCTCACCGGGCTTGACGATCTCCTTCAGGCGAGGGGTACCGATGGGATTCTCGAGACCGTGAACGACTTCTTCCTCATTCATACGCTCTTTGGGAACATCGTTCGCCATCAGAACGCCCATCAGATTCTGCTCGGGGACTTCGACCGTCTGCACGCCGGTGCCGAAACCAAACTCAAGCTTCATGGTTTCACCTCAGCAATCTGCGGGGAAAGCCTTGGCCGCATGACGCAGAGCCTTGACAACGGGCAGTTCTTCGCCGGTCAGGAAGCGGATCAGAGCGCCGCCGCCGGTGCAGATGTAGCCCAGCTTGTCGGTAACACCGTACTGCTTTGCAGCGGTAACGCTGTCGCCGCCGCCAACCACGGTGTAGCCTGCGGTCTCAGCCATGGACTCGAACAGGACCTTGGTGCCCAGCTCGCTTTCGGGCTTCTCAAAGACGCCCACGGGGCCGTTGGCAAAGACGGTCTTGGAGTTCATGATGATCTCGCGATAGTTTGCAGCGGTCTTGCTGCCGATGTCCATCGCGTCAAAGTCAGCGGGAACGGAACCGACCTCGGCTTCGTTGCGCTTGCCGTCGGTGACCTGTGCGAGGTCGACGGGCAGGACGATCTTGTCAGCGTACTTCTCGTAGATGGGCTTTGCCTTCTCGATGAACTCGCCGTAACCGGAATGGTTGATGAAACCGAGGGTACCGGAACCGACTTCATAACCCTGGGAAGCCAGCAGGATCTGACCGACCAGACCACCCGTGAGAACCTTATCGGCTGCGCCGGAGGAAAGAACGGTCTCCATCATCATGAAAGCATCGGCGATCTTGGAGCCGCCCAGCACGAAGGTGCAGGGATGCTCGGGATTCTCCATCAGCTCGGAAACAACACAGTACTCGCGCTCGAAGAGGCGACCCATGGCGCTGGGCAGGACCTGCTCAAAGCCGCACAGGGTGGGCTGATCGCGGTGAGCGGCGGCAAAAGCGTCGCAAACGTACAAATCGGCGAGGGGTGCCAGCTTGGTGACGACTTGAGTCTGAGCCTGCTGCTCATGGCTGAGGCAATGGCCTGACGTGCGGTGGGACCACAAACGTCCTCGATCCACTTGACCTCGCGACCCAGCAGCTCGGTCAGAACCTTGGCATGGGGACGGGTGTTGTAGAAATTCTTGTATTCGATGTCGCTGCCCTGATGTGCCATCAGAACGACCTTGGCGCCCTTGTCGGACATTTCCTTGATGGTGGGCGCGCAGGCGGTGATGCGCTGAATGCTCTTCAGGGTATCGGTCGCCTTATCGACGGGCTGGTTCATATCAACACGGCAGAGAACGGTCTTGCCGGCGAGCTTGTACTCATCCAGAGTATGAATACCAAATCTCATTTATATCATCCTTTCAAGTTTTGCGTACGATGAGCGATCTCGTCCGTCACCTTCTTGAAGAGCCATGCAATGAGCACGGTAAGCGGTACGGACAACACCAGCCACATCTGCTGCGGCAGATGGGCGGAGATGATCCTCATCCTGTAGTAGATCCTTGAATACAGTAAATAGAGTTCAAGAGAGATCGATCCCATGAAAGCCAGGAACCGAAGCAGCAATCCCCTTTTGAAATGCTCTGCGATCTTTCCGAACAACAACGACGCGCTCGGAACCATTACAAGATACAAAAGGCACAGCCATTCGTACCACAGATCGCCGTTGCGCATCATGAAGACCTGCCCGACCGCAAAGAACAATATCCCGACGATCGGCAGCCAAACCGGAACCGTTTTGTCTTCCTCCATCAAGGAAGCGATCAGAGATCCCAGCAGGAAGATCGGAATGCGGTCGATCGCCTGCC
>JAKSPZ010000194.1 GCA_024404395.1 Clostridia bacterium
AAAGGGAGCCACAGGTAACGCAGCAATTGACGGGCGGAGTTGCAAAGGGAGCCACAGGAGTTACGCGGCGCGCTGGGGTCAGCGCGCCCTACACAAGCTACGCCCGCTCCACCGCCCCCCCACACAAAAAAGCTGCCTCTTGCGAAGCAGCTTTTTCAACCTCAAACTCAGGCAGCCTTCTTCTTTGCGAGCTCCTTGAGACCATCCACGACGATGATGATCGCCAGAATGATCAGCGGAACGATGATGATGCACTGCAGGCCTTCCTTGGCGAAGATGCCGGTGCCGGCAGACAGCTTCATCACATTGTTGTAGAAGCTCAGACCCAGAGAGGACAGGGTGGCGACCATCATGAAGAACATGGGGATCAGGAACATCTTGTTGCCCTTGCCCATGTGCTTGAACCAGACCGCGAGCGCCATGAAGGCGGGCACGGAGACCAGCTGGTTGGCGGCGCCGAAGAGGGGCCAGATGTTGGAGTAGCCTGCCTGCATGAGCAGGAAGGACAGGCCGATGGTCACGACGGTGGCCAGATACTTGTTGGCCAGCAGGTCGCCCAGCTTGGTGCCGTCGAAGATCTCCTGGAAGATCATTCGGCCCAGACGGGTGGCGGTATCCAGAGAGGTCAGGCAGAAAGCGGAGTAAGCCAGCGCGATAACGGTGGCGGTGGTGGCGGTGGGCAGGCCGACGGTGGCCGCGAAGGAAGCGATACCGTTGGCGAAGATGCCGGCGGGCGTAGCACCGGCAGCCTTCATATCCTGACCGACGGCGGAACCGACGGCAACCAGGGTGATGACGGCCAGCGTGCACTCGATGAGCATGGCGCCGTAGCCGACGACCTTGGCCTGACCCTCATTGGCCAGCTGCTTGGAGGTGGTACCGGACGCGATCAGGCTGTGGAAGCCGGAGATGGCACCGCAGGCGATGGTGATGAACAGCACGGGGAACAGGGGCTGACCGTTGACAACGAAGCCGTTGAATGCGGGCAGGACCATGGTGGGGCGGGCGGCGGCGATGCCGACCACGGCCAGAATGATGATGGCGTACAGCAGGAAGCTGTTCAGATAGTCACGGGGCTGGAGCAGGATCCAGACAGGCGCGACGGACGCGATGAAGATGTAAGCCAGAACAACGTAGGTCCAGGTGCTCTTGGCAACGTTCATCATGGGGAAGCGGAGGCCCAGCCAGATGGAACCGCAGAGCAGGATAACGCCGATGATGGTGTTCACCAGGGTGTTGTTGTTCTTGCGCTGCAGCAGACCGAACAGGATGGCCAGCGGGATGAAGCACAGGGAAGCGGTGGCGACGGAACCTGCGGAGGAGGCGGCAGCGGTGGCAGCGTCGCAAGCGGCCTGATAGGCTTCCTCGTTCAGCACGCCGTCAACGGTGTACGCAACGGTGTCCACGGTGGCGGGCACGGATGCGAAGGTGTTGGCAACGATGTCGCCGAACGCGGCAACGACCAGCAGGAGGACCAGGAAGCAGAAGATATTGAAGATCAGCTTGCACTTGCGGCCGATGTGATGCTCGATAACTTCGCCGATGGTCTTACCGTCATGACGGATGGATGCGAACAGGGCGGAGAAGTCCTGAACGCCGCCGAAGAAGATACCGCCGATGACGACCCACAGCAGCACGGGGACCCAGCCGAAGAATGCGGCCTGGATGGGACCGGTGATGGGGCCTGCGCCTGCGATGGAAGAGAAGTGATGTCCCAGCAGAACAGCGGGGTTCGCGGGAACGTAGTCGCCGCCGTCGTTCTTTTCGACTGCGGGCGTCTTACGGGTGGGGTCGATTCCCCACTTCTTGCACAGCCATGCGCCGTAGGTCACGTATGCGACGATGAACAGCACGATGGCAATGACGAGGATCAGAAATCCGTTCATTGTGTTTTCCCCCAAGTTTTATTTGCTAACCGTCCCTCCGACGGTCAATGCACGATGTTTTGGCCGCGCCAAGCCAATCCTGCCGTCTCGATTGACGACGGACGCAATCGAGCGCTTTGGCTGCGGTCTGATATTCTCTACCGTCACGATCGGCGGCAAGACGCAGGCAACTCAATCCGATTGAACCCTTATACTTCGGCTGCGGTTGAACACTCCCTGCCGTCTTGTTTGACGACGAGACGCGTTCGGCTCGATTGCAACATTTCCGCTACGGCTGCAGTCTGATTTTCTCTACCATCCCGATCGACGGATTGAGCTTTTATGCTTCGGTCGCGGTCAGGTTCTTCAGCAGCTTCTCATGCTCCCTGCCGTCCCGATTGGCGACCACGGTGCCGCTGCCGTCCATGGCCAGCACGCGCCCCGTCGCCCAGCCGCGGATGGAGAAGAGATAGTTCTTCGTGAACTTCGCCTTCTTCACGGCCTGCGCCGCGCTCGGGTCGATCTTATCGCACAGAAATATCACCGTCAGATAGGACACCATGTGTCCCTCTTCCGGGAGCTTGGCGTCGGGATGGATCAGCGGCGCCTCGGCGGTCTTCGTCATAAACGTGAACCAGTCCGCCACCGTCTCCGCCGTCAGCGTCTCCACGGGGACGAAGGCGATGTGCTCAAAGGCCTTCGCCGTCCAGAGCACGTGCTTCTTGTCCAGAATGTACTTCTGGTTGATGGCGCGCAGCTCCGCGTACGCCGTCACGGTCCGATCCGCGATCCGCTTCTCCCGCTCGATGTCATACCCCGAAGAGAAACCGACCAGCAGCTTCTCCAGCATTTCTGTCGTGTTGATAAAAATCTACCCCTTATAATAATGTTTGTTATTATAGTGCGGCTTTGTTGACAGGTCAAGCATATTTATTCATATTTATACACTCTATTAATTTCCGCAACGAATGTAACACAACTGCAAAAAACGCCCCTCACCCCTTGACCACCACCTGTAGGGTGCGCTGACTCAGCGCACCGTCATAGCTAAGTATTCTGTCAAGGTATTGTTTATGTAGCGAGTTTAGTCGTCCCTGTGCCTCCCCTCGAAGGGAGGAGCGAAGCGACGACTAGCCGTGAGGGAGGGCGAAGCCCGACTAGCTGCGAGGACACCGCG
>JAKSPZ010000195.1 GCA_024404395.1 Clostridia bacterium
TCGTCGGCGCGATGATGTCATCAAAAAAGCTCAGCAAGAAGATTGGCGGCAAGATGACGGAAGGCATGCTCATGCCTTACAAAAAAGTGCTGGATAAGGTCAGAGCCAATCAAACACAGGGGTAATCAATGGAAAACGAAAAGGTATTTGCGATGTCTTTTGCCAAGGTTTATACGGCGCTTGTCAATAAGGCGATACGAAAAGGCAGAACACAGAGCGAAGTGGACAGCATCATCTCCTGGATGACGGGTTACACTGAGGAATCGCAGCAGGTGATGGCGACCTCCGAACTGACCTATGGAGACTTCTTCAGGCAGGCACCTGCAATGAATCCCCGCCGCGAGAACATCAAAGGCGTCGTCTGCGGGATACGGGTCGAGAACGTCGAAGACCCGCTGATGCGCGATATCCGCAGACTGGACAAGCTTGTGGATGAACTGGCAAAAGGAAAGAGTTTGGAGCGCATTCTCGCCAGATGAGTTGTTGCAGAACGAATGAACTTGTGATATAATGGCTTCACACTATAAGGGGGTACATGAATATGAGAAAAATTAAATGGGGTGTCCTCGGTACCGCAGGCATTCTCGCACAGACCGGCGTCGGCATGCAGGTTGCTGAGCTTTGCGAGCCCTATGCTATTGCAGGCAGAAATGCGGAAAAGGTTGAGAAGACCCGCGCACTCTACGGCTTTGAAAAGGCATATACCGATTATGAAGAACTCCTGAACGATGAGAATGTTGAAGCAGTCTACATCCCGCTGCCCAACTCTCTGCACTGTGAGTGGACCAAGAAAGCCCTTCGTCACAAGAAGCACGTTCTGTGCGAGAAGCCTCTGGCACCCTCCGAGGCAGAAGCCAAGGAACTCTTCGAAGTTGCGCGTGAGAACGGTGTTTATCTGATGGAGGCATATGCCTACACGCACAGCCCCTTCATCAAGGCTGTCAAGAAAGAGATCAGCGACGGCGCTATCGGCGACATCCTGTACATGGAAGCGGCGTTTGTTTATTCCGAGCATGCAGAGACCAATATCCGCATGAACAAAGAGACCTGCGGCGGCAGCGTTTACGATGTCGGCGTATATTGCACCACGCTGATCCAGACCATGCTGGGCGAAGAGGAGCCCGTGAATGTGCAGGCCATTGCCGAGTATACCGACAAGGGCATCGACAGCTGCTGCAACGTACTGATGCGCTATGCGGACGGCAAGAAAGCGACCCTGACTTGTGGTATGTGCCTTGAAAAGTGCAAGGATCGCCGTATCGATCGCTTTGTCATCCACGGCACCAAGGGTGCGATCACTTCCCGCAAGTTCGAGTTCAACCTCATGGGACAGCTCAGCTACGAAGTGGCGGATGAAAACGGCAACATAAGAACCGAGACCGTCGACTGCCCCCAGAACTATGCGCTGGAAGTCGACCAGCGCAGCCGCTGCATTCAGAGCGAGGAAAAGCCTTACGTAACGGAAGCCTTCACCCTCCAGAATGCACGTACCATCGAGGCGATCGTGAAAGCGATCAACTACTGACGGACACAAAAAGACTGCCGCGAGCGCGGCAGTCTTTTTGTATGTCATTTCTTATTGACGTCCTTCAACGGAACCTTGTTGCCGTCGGGATACTGGACCACGGTGTGATCGAGCTGCTGACGGAAGGAACTGCGGAAAGCCTGCAGGTACTCCTGACGGAGCTTCTGACGTTCCGCCTGCTCTTCCGGCGTCAGTTCCCGCTCTCGAGAAATCTGGGTCAATTCGTTGATGCGCTGAATGTTCATTGGAAAACCTCCGTGTTATCTACTGAAGCCATTCTATCATAAATGACAATCGAGTACAAGTAAACACTGTGCTGATAAAGATACAGCACAGTGTTTTTATCGGCGCAAAAAGCGCATCAGATTTTCGTATACCGCTGCCCTTGCGGTCTCTTCAGTGATTCCCTTGATCGCCGCAATGGAACGGAGTTCAGACCTCAAGATAGAAGGGATCTCCTCGGGGCGGATCTTTCTGTCCAGTGCCCATTCCACAGCCTCGAGTCCGTCGGTCTCTGTGAGCAGACGATCCAATGGGACCATTCGAATCACCTGAGAAACGGCGGGATTGATGGCATGATCGGGACCGACCGTAAAGTAACAGTCCTGTTCGATATAATCGACTGGCGGCGTGTCGCAGGAGTACCAATGTACCAGCTTCGGCATGGAATAGGGACGGAGCATGGCAGCGATCTCCCGCTCCTTGCCCTTGGTGTGGAGTACAACGGGCTTGTTGTGATTTTGGGCATACTCAAGCTGTGCCCACAGGGCTTTTATTTGCTTTGTCATGTCAGAATCGGTCCAAACATTGTCCAGCCCGATCTCGCCGACGATGCCGCAGTTTCCCATGAATGGGAGCATCTGATCAACGGAGTAATTATCAACCTTCCAAGGATGCAGCGCACAGCAGGGGATGACATGGTCCGAAGCAAAGCTCAGAATGCGAGGCGCTTCTGCGGGATCCGTGGCACACAGCAGCGTGACGACCTCATCGGCATTGAGCGCTTCGACAGAGGAAAAATGTGCGTGGGCATCGACCAACGGTGTCATGCCTGTACCTCGCCGCGGATCAGTGCGTGCAGCTGCTTGCGCAGATCGTTCTGAGCGTAGAGCCAGTCACGGGTGCGCGCTTTCTCTTCGATGCGGATATCATCGCGGATGACAACGGGATGATCGCCGATAACGAGCACTCTGTCGGACAGATAGATGGCTTCATCGATGTCGTGGGTCACGAGGATGCAGGTACAACCGAGACGTTCTTTCATGGAGACCAGCCAATCCTGCATATCGCTGCGGGAGATGACATCCAATGCACCGAAGGGTTCATCGAGCAGAAGGATATCGGCTTCGCACATGGCGGTGCGCAGGAACGCGGCGCGTTGACGCATACCGCCCGACAGATCGCCGGGATAGGCATTCTCATAGCCCGCGAGTCCGAAAACGGGGAAGAGCGCCCGCGCCTTTTCTATGGCGGGCTTTTCGTTGCCGTGGAGGTGTGCGTGAAGGCAAACGG
>JAKSPZ010000196.1 GCA_024404395.1 Clostridia bacterium
ATTATCTGTGCTCGTTTCTGAAGGCACTGCTTTCCATCGTGGTACTGCTCACCGCCGTTGGTGTTATGGGCATCCCGATGACCACCATTATTACCGTCATCGCATCCGCCGGCGTCGCCATTTCCCTGGCCATGCAGGGCGCATTGAGCAATTTTGTGGGTGGCATCACTATTCTCATTCTGAAGCCCATGCGCAGCGGCGATTATGTGAAGATCGGTGATACCGAGGGAACCGTGCAGAAGATCGGCACTCTGTATACCGAGTTCGTCACGCCCGACAATCGTCATATCTCACTGCCCAACGCCAGCCTGACCAATACCGCGATCATCAACTACAACCGAGAAGGCACCCGCCGTCTGGACGTCAACTTCTCCGTTGCCTACGATACGGATATTGATTCCGCCAAGAAAGTTCTCGGCGAGGTTATCGGTACTAATGTCCACATTCTGAAAAAGCCTGCTGCGGAAGTGATCCTCACCAACTGTGGTGAGAACGCGTTGGTCCTCACCATGCGCGTCTGGGTCAGGACTTCCGACTATTGGAGTGTCAATTTCGACCTCATCGACCGTGGCAAGAAGGCGCTTGACAGTAATCACATCCACATCCCATTCCCCCAGATGGACGTTCATATCAAGCAATAAACGACACAAATTAAGCCCGCAACGATCGGAACTCAGCTTCCGTTCATTGCGGGCTTTTTGATTGATTTCACACGAACAGCAGATACAGCAACGCCGCAAGCAGACCCGCGACGAAGAGCATCAGTGCGTAGGACACTGTCTTTGTCGCACGGCGGAACATGGGGTCGGGATCATGGACGCGCTCAGCCAGAACGTATACATAGTCCACATGGACGCCGTGGCGCTTATGGGTCAGAAGATCGTAGAACATGGCGAAGAAATTCAGGATCGTACCGAACACACGACAGTTTAGATAGAACAGTCGATGGGGTTTCTGTATGCCTTCGACCTTCTTTCTGAATACCGTCTGCTTCCCGAGGAGAATCGCCGTGTCGGCAGCATTGTCGGCAACGCGCATCACTGCCGTCGCTGCGTTCGGAACAGTCTTCAGGACAAAACCGTTGTCGAGTATCCTGTCGAAACAGACGCACATCACATCGACGACCTTCATAAAGCCGTTCACGACAGGCGCAAAGTTGAATGCGACAGGCATACTCACGTTCAGGTAGCCCTTCTTTTCAGACCAGAGGCGTTTTCTGACGACAAGCAGATAGACGAGTGTGCCGATCAGCAGCGAGATTGCGCCGCCGCGCAAGTTCTCAAAACTGAAGTAGTGAATACCCTCTACCCCTTCGATTCCCGTAAATCCTTCGCACATGCGGGAGACCGCTTCGAGGATCTGAGGGATGCAGCCGAGGATGGGGATCAGCACCATGGAGCAGATCAGGGCAAATGCGCTTCGGCGATTCATGTAGCAGCCGTTCAACTTTGCAAATCTCGCCTGATCTTTCGGATGACGCTTGTGGAACAAGGCAATGTAGATCTTCAGCATATAAGCCGTTGTGATACCGGCTGCGAAGAGGAATATCCACTCACAGACATTGTAGATGCCGAATTGACCGACTTCATGAGCGTATTCAAGAATGCCTTCATGGATCAGCGTCTTACCAAGGTAGCCGTTGAAGAGCGGCACACCCGCCAATCCGAAAGAGCCAAGCAGGAACGCTGCCTTGAGCAGCGGTTTGCCGATGCCGAAGCCGCGGATATCGTTCAGCTCGAGCTTGTGCAGGTTCATGTAAATCACGCCCGCCGCCATGAACAGCGTCAGTTTCAACACCGAATGGTTGACCATGTGCATGACCGCACCCGACGCAGGAACGTGACCTTCATGTCCGAGCAGCGTCGCCATAGCGATACCGACGGTGATATAACCGATCTGAGACATGGAAGAACACGCCAGAATCCGCTTGAGATTTGTTGAAAACAATGCCAGCAACGCGCCCAGCAGCATGGTAATCAGACCGAGCGCCAGCAGAACATTGCCGAAAGCATGGTTGCCGAGCATCAATCTGAAGGCGACGACCAGCATTCCAAAGACGCCTGTCTTGGTCAATACGCCCGAAAGCAGCGCGCTGGCGGGCGCAGGTGCCACGGGATGTGCCTGAGGCAGCCACATATAGAGCGGGAACAAGCCCGCTTTGGCTCCGAAACCGACCATGATCAACGCGGCGGGAACTGCCATGTCGGCACGTCCTCGGGCAGCAGTCAACGCTTCAAAGGACAGCGAACCGATATTGTTATACGCCATGAACAGACCCATCAGCGTCACCATGCCGCCGAAAACAGCGATGGCAAGATAGGTCTTTGCAGCACTCATCGCCCCATCGTTCTCATCGTGCGCTACCCACGGATAAGAAGAGAGCGACATGATCTCAAAGAAGATGAACGCGGTGTACAGGTCATCCGACATGAAGAGACCGAGGGTACCCAGCAAAGTCAGCTGGTTGAACATATAATACCGCGTCTTATTGCGGTAATGCGCAAAATACTCTTTTGACAGCAGTCCCGTCATCAGCCACATGAAAGACGCGATCATGGTGTAGAGGCTTCGGAATCCGTCCATCTTCAGATGAAGTCCGAATCCACAGATGCCGTCCACATCGAGCGTCAATACATTGCCGCGCGCATGTGAGACAAACGCCGCTAATGCAAGGACGAATACGATGACCGTCTCAATATGGTACAGTCTGTCTCTGAGCCCCTCGCCTTTCTTGGCAGCAACGGAGGTCAGCACAGCGCCGAGGATTGGCAGAACCAGTAAACATGCGGGAATCATACCGAACCTCCTTTAGTGTACGCCTGCGACAGCCTGCAGTGCCGTCATAATGGGCTTGGGATTAACACCGATAACGATCATCATTACAACGAGTATGGCAAGCGGAACCAGCATCTGCCAGCCGGGATCGCACTTGCTCGTATCATCGCCACCGTAAGGCATGGCAAAAGCGGGGATCACGGTGGAAAGGGCATAAACAGCAGTAAGGACAGCGGAG
>JAKSPZ010000197.1 GCA_024404395.1 Clostridia bacterium
GGGATTACAGCCGGTGCATCCACGCCGGATTGTATAATTAAGGAGGTTGTTGCAACAATGAACGACATCGAGAAGAAAGCACCCATCGAAGAACAGGTTGCTATGTCCATGGAAGACGTAGAAGCTACGCTTGTTCAAATCCGCCCCGGCCAGATCATCACCGGCACCGTCGTCCAGATCACTGAGGACGAGGTTTGTGTCAACGTCGGCTACAAGGCAGACGGTCTGGTCAAGAAATCTGACCTTTCCTCTACCGATGTCCAGATCGGCGACGAGATCGAAGTTGAAGTCGTCAAGGTAAACGACGGCGATGGCAACGTCCTTCTTTCTCAGAAGAACATCATCAACCGCAAGGCATGGGAAGAGATCTGCGCCAAGAACGAAGCCGGCGAGTACATCGAAGGCGTTGGCAAAGAAGCTGTCAAGGGCGGCCTGCTGGCAGACGTCAACGGCGTTCGTACCTTCATCCCCGCTTCCCAGCTGGATCTGCGTTACGTTGAAAAGATCGACGCTTTCGTCGGTCAGCCCATGAAGCTGAAGATCATCGAGATCGACACCGCCAAGAAGCGCATCGTCGCTTCCCGCAAGGCTGTCCTGCAGGCTGAGGCCGCAGAAGCCAAGAAGGCCATCTGGGGCAACCTGGAAGTCGGTTCCGTCGTCAAGGGCACCGTCCGTCGTCTGGCGGCATTCGGCGCTTTCGTTGACATCGGTGGCGTTGACGGTCTGGTTCATGTGACCGACCTGAGCTGGGGCCGTGTACAGCATCCCTCCGATGTTGTCAAAGAGGGCCAGGAAATCGAAGTTAAGATCCAGAATGTCGATGCTGACCGTGAGCGTATCTCCCTGAGCTACAAGCACACCCAGCCCCGTCCCTGGACCGTTGCTTCCGAGAAGTACCCCGTTGGTTCCGTTGTTGAGGGCAAGGTTGTCCGCATCACCACCTTCGGTGCTTTCGTCGAGCTCGAGCCCGGCCTGGATGGTCTGGTTCACATCTCCCAGTGCGCTCTGACCCGCATTGCCAAGGTTGAAGATGCTGTCAACGTCGGCGATGTCGTCCGCGTCAAGGTTCTGGATGTCAACACCGAAGCCAAGCGCATCAGCCTGTCCATCCGTGAGGTCATGGAAGACGAGGCACTGGATAGCGTTCCCGAAGACGATTTCGCCATCGGTGAGGACGAGGTTCAGGAATAATTCCACCTGCAAGACGGCACGGTCTTTGACCGCGCCGTCTTTTTTGTACATGAGCAAGGAGGTTGCAGTATGTCTGTAATGAAGACAATGACGATCAAGTCAAAGCACGACGGTCTGCCGCTGTCGGTGCTCACCATCCTGCCCGAGGGCGAGATCCGCGGGCTGGTACAGTTTTCCCACGGCATGGCGGAAAACAAGGAACGCTACATTCCCCTGATGGAATATCTGGCGGACAAGGGCTACGGCTGCATGATCAACGATCACCGCGGTCACGGTGCCTCCGTTCGCGAGAAGACCGATCTTGGCTATTTCTACAAGGATGGCGCAAACGGCCTTTTGAAGGACCTGAATATGCTGACCCGCCGCTTCAAGGAAGCGCATCCCGGTCTGCCGCTGGTGCTAGTGGGACACAGCATGGGTTCTCTGGCGGCGCGTGCCTATGCCGCGCGCTACGGCGATGAGCTCGCGGGGCTCGTCCTCTCGGGCAGCCCGGGACAGAACGCCGCCGCCAAAGCAGGTCTGGTGCTGACGAAGATCATGGCGATCGTTCACGGCGGAGACAAGGCCGTGAGCCCGATGATGGTGAATATGGTCAGCGGCGGCTTTGCCAAGCGTTTTCCAGAGGACGGCGAATTCGGCTGGCTGAGCGTGAACAAGCAGAACGTTGCCGATTATGAGGCAAGTCCTCTCTGCGGCTTCCCCTTCACGATCAACGGCTATCGTGCGCTGCTGGCGCTGATGATCGCCGCCTACGATCCGAAGACCGCCATCCGCAAGGACCTGCCCGTACACTTCATGTCCGGCGCGGACGATCCCTGCGCCCCCGACCGCAAGGGCTTTGACGATGCGGTGGCAAACATCCGCAGCCGCGGCTGTGCGAACGTTACTTCGAAGATGTACGACGGCCTGCGCCACGAAATCTTCAACGAAGGCGTTGCCGAAGTCTGGGAGGACCTCAAAAACGTCCTCGACGGGATGTTCGGTGCTTGACAGCTTTACAATGATTGCCTATAATTTAGGTATTTGATTCAATGGATCAGGAGGCTGTTCACATGGCGGAAAAGAAGAAGTTCTATATCACCACGCCCATCTACTATCCCAGCGGCAATATGCACATCGGTCATACCTATACCACCGTTGCGGCGGATACCATGACCCGCTTCAAGAAGCAGATGGGTTATGACGCATACTTCCTCACCGGTACCGACGAGCACGGTCAGAAGATCGAGCGCAAGGCTGCCGAGGCGGGCGTTACCCCCAAGCAGTTTGTCGACAAGATCGTCGGCGAGACCAAGGAACTGTGGAAGCTGATGAACATCCAGTACGATGACTTCATCCGCACCACCGACGAGCGTCATGAGAAGATCGTTCAGAAGATCTTCCGCCAGTTCTATGAGCAGGGCGACATCTACAAGAGCGAGTACGAAGGTCAGTACTGCGCCCAGTGCGAAGCGTTCTGGACCCCCACTCAGCTGAAGGAAGGCAACATCTGCCCCGACTGCGGTCGTCCCACCGAGACCGTCCGCGAGGAGAGCTACTTCTTCCGTATGAGCAAGTATCAGGACTGGATGATCAACTACATCGAGACCCATCCCGATTTCATTCAGCCTGCCACCCGCGCCAATGAGATGCTGAACAACTTCCTGCGCCCCGGTCTGCAGGATCTGTGCGTCAGCCGCACCTCCTTCAAGTGGGGCGTGCCCGTGGATTTCGATCCCAAGCACGTTGTCTACGTCTGGCTGGATGCGCTGACCAACTACATCACCGCCCTCGGCTATGCTTCCGATGACGAGA
>JAKSPZ010000198.1 GCA_024404395.1 Clostridia bacterium
CCATAGAAC
Source organism: Clostridia bacterium (assembly GCA_024404395.1). Lineage (GTDB taxonomy): Bacteria > Bacillota > Clostridia > Christensenellales > Aristaeellaceae > Faecivicinus. Next base: position 10 of record JAKSPZ010000198.1, read on the forward strand.
CGATGACATCGGGCGCTGCCATGCCGAATCCGTTCGTGCATTGCGTCTCAACACTCTGTTCGGTGAAAAGACTTCCGTCACTTCATCCCGTTCCTACTACGTCCCTGACTACAACCGTTTCAGCATCCTGCTGAGCAACGGCGAAATCGACAAACTGAAAGCAGTCATCCACGAAACATTGGACAGCACGGCGATCAACAGTCCCTCGGGCAGCGTTTCCGCCTTTGCCCTCGCCTGTAATGAGCTGCTGCTCATGCTCTGCAAAGCGCTGCACGAGCGCGGCATCGATGTTTCCGCCTACTTCCCCGCGGGCAATCTCCATCTGCTCTTTCCCGACAATCTGACGCAGCTGAAGGATGTCCGCCGCTGGTTCGACACGATCCTGGACGAAGCCTCCAAGCAACTCGACACCCGCACCAAGCAGGCTGTTTCCCACCTGATCCTCAACATCTGCCGATTCGTGGAGACGCATTACGCCGAACCGATCAACAATTCCATCATCGCCGACAAATTCGGCTACTCCCCCAACTACCTCGGCAAGATCTTCCGCGAGGAGACTGATACCAACCTGAACGATTACATCAAGGATATCCGCATCGAAAAGGCAAAATCCCTGCTGTCGGAAACATCCTTACGCATCGCCGACATCGCCGTTCAGACAGGTTTCAGCGACAGTCAGTACTTCAGCGTCGTCTTCAGACAAAAGACAGGCTGCACCCCCAAGGAATATCGTGAAATGCATAAATAACCCTTCGCGTCATTGCATCACCGCAATGGCGCTTTGTTTATTATAGATTGGTTAAACAATTAAACAAAAACCGTGATTATTCAAATTGATAGCATTTTCATTCTATGCGATAATACGATTGTGCCATAAACGTACCAACAAACCACCGAGGAGGAGTAAACATGGCTGAAGACAAAATGCGGAGCGGCGGTTCCGCGATAATCCGTTTCTTTGCGGATTATGTAATCATTTTGCCGATCGTGCTGCTGATGGTCATCTGGACGATCATCGCGCCGAACTTCCTGACCTACAACAACTTCATGAACGTCCTGCGTCAGGTCTCCATGGTCGCGATCCTGGCGGCAGGTCAGTATTTCATGATCTGCACCGGCTTCATCGATTTCGCCCTCGGCGCACTGGTCGGTCTGTGCGGAATCATCTTCTCGAAAGCAATGGTAGACTGGGGCATCGCGCCCATCCCCGCCGCTTTCCTGACGCTGCTGGTCGCGTTCCTCTGCGAATTCATCAGCGGTACCCTCATCACCAGATTCTATCTGCCCGCCTTCGTTGCGACCCTCGGTATGATGTATATCTGCCGCGGTCTCTGCTTCGTTATCACCAACTCCTACCCCATCAGCAAGATCCCCCAGAGCATCGCATGGATCGGCCGCGGCTACATCGGCAAACTGATCCCGTGGCCCGTCGCCATCATGATCATCGTGTACATCATCGTCACCTTCGTTTCAAAGAAAACGAAATTCGGACGCTTTGTCTACGCGACCGGCGGCAACCGTGAGGCAGCCCACCTTTCCGGCATCAACGTCAACCTCATCACCATGTGCTCGTTCCTGCTGGGCGGTCTGTTCTCCACCATCACCGCCATCATTCTGGTCTCCCGCCTCAATTCCGGTCAGCCTTCCGCAGGCAACGGTTATGAGTTCCAGGCTGTTATCGCCTGTGTCATGGGCGGCGTCTCCCTCTCCGGCGGCAAAGGCAAGGCCATGGGCGTCATCCTCGGCGCGATCTTCGTCGGTCTGCTCACCAACGGTATGACGCTGATCAACGTCGACTCCAACTGGCAGCAGGTCGTTCAGGGCGTCGTTCTGATCCTCGCCATCACCTTCGACGTCTACAAGCAGCGCCGTCAGGCCAATTCCAAGTAAGGAGACGGACTATGGAAACAAACAACAGCATGCAGAAAGGCGATGTCATTCTCGACATCCGCGGGCTGACCAAAGAGTTTCCGGGCGTCAAGGCTTTGGACAATGTCAACATGCAGGTGCGCAAGGGCAGCATCCACGCGCTGGTCGGCGAAAACGGCGCCGGCAAGTCCACGCTGATCAAGATCCTGACCGGTGTCCATCAGGCCACCTCGGGCGACTTCCTCTTCAAGGGACAGCCTGTCAAGGTCGAAAAGCCACTGGATGCGCAAAAGCTGGGCTTGAGCGTCGTCCATCAGGAGATCAAACTGGTGGATACCCTGTCCATCGCCGAAAACATATTCCTCGGTCGTCCGCACTGCAAGACGGGACTGGTCAACTGGAAGACCATGCGCAAGGAAGCCCGCCGCATGGTCAACGATCTGAACATCAAACTGGACGTGGATACGGAAGTCTCCCGTCTGAGCATCGCCCAGAAACAGATCGTCGAGATCTGCAAAGCCATGTCCTTCAACGCAGAGCTGATCATCATGGATGAACCCTCTGCGACACTGACCGAAAATGAGCTGGATTGCCTGTTCGACATCATCGAGCAGCTGCGTCAGCGCGGCATCACCGTCATCTACATCTCCCACCGCATGGAGGAGATCTTCAAGATCGCCGACACCGTCTCCGTTCTGCGCGACGGTCAGCACATCTGCACCATGCCCGTCGCGGATGTGGACCGCAATCAGCTGATCTCGCTGATGGTCGGACGTGAGATCGGCAACGAATATCCCAAGCTGCCCGCCACCATCGGCGATGTGGCTCTGGAAGCCGTCAATCTGAACCGCACCGGCGTGATCCACGATGTGAACTTCAAAGTCCATCACGGTGAGATCCTCGGTTTTGCGGGACTGGTGGGTGCGGGACGTACCGAGACGGCTCGTGCGGTCTTCGCCGCCGATAAACTCACCTCGGGCGAGATCCTCATCAACGGTCAGAAGGTATCCATCCGCAACGTACAGGATGCCATTCGTCATCGCATCGCACTGATCCCCGAAGACCGCAAGCAGCAGGGGCTGATCCTGGGCATGAGCATC
>JAKSPZ010000199.1 GCA_024404395.1 Clostridia bacterium
CACACTCCACACCTCCCACACCCCCCACTCCACACCCCACACTCCACACTCCACCTTCCACCCTACCCTCTACAGCCTCCCTTCAACATCCAACCCCCCTCCCCCCGAAATCCCCCGCCAACCGTTGCAGTTTTTACCTGACGGTTGTATAATCGACCCAACAACACACGGAGGCGCGACGATATGAACCTGCAAGAAGTGCTGAAGCGGGCCCTGGAGCTGGACGGCTCGGACCTGTTTATCCTCCCCGGATCCCCCATGATGGTGAAGTGCAAGGGCGACATGGTCCCCCTCACCGACACCCTCACGGCGCAGGACGCGGGCGAGGTCATCCGCGAGATCTATGCCCTCGCGGGCAATCGCGGCACCGAGGTCCTGGACGAGCAGGGCGATGACGATTTCTCCTTCTCCCTGAAGCACCTCGCCCGATTCCGCGTCAACGTCTATCGTCAGCGCGGATCGCTGGCGGCGGCCTGCCGCGCGGTGGCCTTCGGTCTGCCCGACCCCAAGGCGCGCCACATCCCCGATCAGGTCATGGATCAGGTGGACTGGCAGAACGGCATGGTATTGGTGACGGGACCCGCGGGCAGCGGCAAATCCACCACCCTCGCCTGCATGATCGACCGCATCAACGAGAACCGCGTGGGGCACATCATCACCATCGAGGACCCCATCGAGTACCTCCATCGCCATAAGCAGTCCGTGGTCTCCCAGCGCGAAGTCCCCAACGACGCGCCCACCTTCGCCCGAGCCCTCCGCGGCGCGCTGCGTCAGGCGCCCGACGTGATCATGCTGGGCGAGATGCGCGACCACGAGACCATGCAGATCGCCATCACCGCGGCGGAGACGGGCCATCTGGTCCTGTCCTCCCTGCACACCGTGGGCGCGGCCAAGACCGTGGACCGCATCATCGACGCCTTCCCCCCGACCCAGCAGCAGCAGATCCGCATCCAGCTGTCCATGGTGCTCCGCGCCGTGGTCTCCCAGCGCCTCATCCCCATGATCGGCGGCGGACTGACCCCCGTCTTCGAAGTCATGACCGTCACCCCCGCCGTGCAGAACCTCATCCGCGAGGGCAAGACCCATCAGATGGACAACGTCATCTACGGCGGCGCCAACGACAAGGGCATGCTGAGCATGGACAACGAGCTCATCCGTCTGGTGCGTGAGAAGAAGATCGACAAGGCCACGGCCATCGCCTACGCCATCAACGGAGACATGCTCCGTCGGAGGCTGGTATGATCTGTTCCCTCTGTCCGAGACACTGCCGCGCCGAGCGCACGGCGGACAGCGGCGCAGGCTTCTGCGGCATGGGCACCGATCCCGTGCTGGCGCGCGCCGCCCTCCATTTCGATGAAGAGCCCGTCATCTCCGGAACGGGCGGCAGCGGCGCGGTGTTCTTCTCCGGCTGCGTGCTGAAGTGCCGCTTCTGCCAGAATTTCGAACTGTCCCATCACAATTTCGGCAAACGCATCACCGAAGACCGCCTGCGGGAGATCTATTTCGAACTGATCGCTCAGGGCGCCCATAATATCAACCTCGTCAACGCCACCCACTTCCTGCCCGCGGTGCTGCACACGGCGAAAGATCTGCCCGTGCCCGTGGTCTGGAACAGCGGCGGCTACGAGACCGCGGAGACTGTCCGCGCACTGGACGGCACCGTCTCCGTCTTCCTGCCCGACCTGAAATATGTATCGCCCGTCCTCTCGGGGCGCTATTCCGCCGCGGAGGACTACATCAATTACGCCCTGCCCGCCATCAAGCAGATGCTGAAGCAGGTGGGTCCCGTGCGGATCAACGACGATGGGCTCATCACCTCGGGCGTCATCATCCGCCACCTCATCCTCCCCGGCTGCGCGGAGGATTCCAAGAAGGTGCTGGACATCATCGCCCGTGAACTGAAGGGCGCGTGGGTGTCCCTCATGGCGCAGTATCTGCCCTTCGGCGAGGTCGCGGGCGGCGATCAGCCTCAGCGCCGTCTCACCGAGGAGGAGTACGAGTCCGTCTGCGACCATATGATGGACCTCGGGCTGGAGGATGGCTTCGTTCAGGAGCTGTCGTCCTCCGATGAGACCTACATCCCCAAATTCGATCTGACCGGAGTCTGAACTATGCAACTGTCCTTCGCCCCCCTCTTCAGCGGTTCCTCGGGGAACGCCACGCTGGTGAAGAACGATCAGGGGGCTATCCTCATCGACGCGGGCGTCACCGCCAAGCGTCTCGCCGAGGCGCTGCCCGCCGTGGGCTGTTCCATCGACGACGTCCGCGCCATTCTGGTGACCCACGAGCATTTCGACCACATCAAGGGTCTGCCCGTGCTGTCGCGGCGGTACAAGATCCCCATCTACGCCACCGAGGGCACGCTGGACGCCCTCACCGGCGATTTCGCGTCGCCCATGATCCGCGTGGCGGCGGGGGAGGCCTTCTCCCTCTGCGGCATGGAGATCACCCCCTTCCGCACCCCCCACGATGCCGCCGAGAGCTGCGGCTATGTGGTGGAGTACGGCATCGCCAAGTTCGCGCTGGCCACGGATATCGGATCGCTGAAGAGCGATTGGTTCGATCGCGTCGTCGGCGCCGATGCCGTTCTGCTGGAGAGCAATTACGATGACGGTATGCTCACCGCGGGCTCCTACCCCTGGCCGCTGAAGCAGCGCATCCGCGGGACGCGGGGCCACCTGCCCAATGAGATCGCGGGCGTCGCGGCGGCAAGGCTGGTCGAGAGCGGGACGAAGACTGTCGTCCTCGGCCACCTCAGCAAGGAGAACAACCACCCCGAGGTCGCCAAGATGACCGTCCGCGCCGTCCTCATGGAGAACGGCATCGACCCCGACCGCGACCTCCTCTTAGATGTCGCCAAACGCGACACCCCCACCGCCCTCTACACCATCAACGCCGGTTTCACCAGATAAGCCACCCAAACGGGTGGCTTTTTTGTATCAGTTGCCGCCGTGGGGCAGATAT
>JAKSPZ010000002.1 GCA_024404395.1 Clostridia bacterium
TGTTGTACAGAATGGATGCAAGATTGGCGGGGACGGCGGCAATGTCAAGGTCGCCCTTGATCAGCGCGGGCGTCAACGCGTCGGCACTGCCTTCGAGGGTGAAAGTATAATCGGGACAGTCGCGCATCATGCCAACCATGCCCATGGCGGTGGGGCCTTTCAGCGCGCCGATACGGATCGTTTCTTCACAGATGGCAGTCGCGGCGAACAGCAGGACCAGAATCAACAGGGTGGAGAGCGCTTTTTTCATCATATTAGGCTCCAATCAGATCTTCTTGGCGTCTTCGGGGGTCACCAAAATGGACGGCGGTGTGTTGGACTTCTTTTCGGGCTGATCCTGCTTCGGGGCGGGCTTGTCGGCTTCCTTATCGGTGAGCTGAACGGTGAGGCTGAAGCTGCCCGAAGCGGGGGAATTGCCGATGGGCTGATCGTCGTTGTCAACGGCAACGAGGGTGGCACTGAAGCTGCCACTGCATGTCAGCTTGTTGTCCTTGATCTCGAAGGTATCGAGGGTGTACTCGTACGCGGCACCCTTGGGCCAGGCTGCGCCGTCTTCCTGCATGGCGTAGGCGTACATGGAGCCGTAACCCGTGTCCATGGCGGTGAGGCCGACGCCGGGATCCCATAGGTCTGCGGCGATGGCATCTGCCTGAGTGAAGGTGTCGCCCGACGCCAGATCGAGGGGAAGGATCAGCCAGCATTCCATTAGTGAAGTGCTGTCTGCGGCGAGGAAACCTGCATAGATGCAATCATTCTCCACATAAGTCGCCGATGCTTCCGTATCCAGAACCATGGGCAGCGTGTCGCCCTCCATGGTGAACAGGAGGGTGTTTTCGGCAAACATCGCCCTGAAGTCCGGGGCTTCGGTCGAATCCGGTGCGGGTTCTTCGGTCGTATCGGGGGTGGGAAAATCAAAAGTGGTCTCTGCCGATGCGAAGACCGACAGGAGTACCACAAGAATGAATGCAAAAATGCGTCTGAACATGTTCCACCTCATACAGATAATCAACCCAAATTATAAAGCCGCAGGGCGGAAATGTCAAGTAAGGTCGTCGGCGATGACGACGTCAACGGGGATGTCGTGCTTCTCGGTCTCCAGCTTGTCGAACATCTGGAAGCCGTAGCAAAGGGCGATCAGGGGGTGATCGGGATGCTCTTCAAGATAGCGGTCATAGACACCGCCGCCATAGCCGAGACGATGTCCTTCGGGGTCGAAAGCCAGACCGGGCATGAGGACCAGAGCAGTGTCGTCGTCCGCCTCGGGACCGTCGGCAATGGGCTCGGGGATATTGAAATAACCGGGCGCGACGGCGGAAAGATCGTCCAGCCAGAGGAACTTCATCATTGTCTTGTCGAAGACTTTCGGAACGGCGACGCGCTTGCCATCCTTCAGAGCCTGCGCCAGAATGGGCTCGGTGCGGACTTCCTGATTATAGGAAAGATAGCCGTAGATGGACTTCGCCTTCTTGTAGGCATCGCAGGCAAGGAACTTAGCACAGAGGCGTTCACCGGCGGCAGCGATAGCTTCTTCGGTCATGGCGCGCTTCTTCGCAGAGATTTGGGAGCGCAGAGCTTTCTTATCCATTTTAGTGTCCTTTCATCAAAAAAACGCAGAGAGCGGAAAGCTCTCTGCGTTCGTTGGTTTGATTACATGAGGGGCTCCATGCCGAGAACGGGATGGCCAACCTCAGACAGGTAGTTGAGGAGCTGTTCCGGATCTTCGGTGCAGATGGTTTCATCGGCGATCATGTCGGTGAAGTTCTCAATGCCGTAGAGTTCCAGAGCAGTCTCGTTCAGCTTGTCAGCGATCTGATCCTTCAGAGCCTTGGGCAGCCAGACGATACGGGCGGGGCCGCCTTCTGCCTTCAGGAACTTCTTGGAGGAGATGTAATGCTTACCATGGCCCATGAAGCCGGGAGTCTGGACGCCGCCGCCGGTCATGGAGGCCAGCTCGGAGAAGGACATGCCCATGGGGGTCATACCGGTGCGCTCGTCGACAACGTTGTTCTTGGTGACGATCTGGCAGGGACCGTTGGGGTCGAGCTCGTTGGTCGCCTTGGCATCCAGCCAGGAAACGGCGCCGCACAGGCCCAGACGCTCGGGGGTAACGATGCAGACGTGAGAGGGAGAGAAGGCCTGGCACAGGATGCAGGTGTAGAAGACGTCGACGGATTCGTCGGTCATGGTCTTCAGGCGCTCGTCACGCTTGTCGAAGATCTCATTACCTTCGGCGCGGAGAGCCTTGACCTTCTCGGGATCGGTGTAGATGCGGACCTGGCACTTGTCAACAACGGTGTCGTACTCGCTCTTGATCTTGGCGTACAGGACCTCACCGATGTGGCGGGCGCGGAAGCCGGCTTCGAAGGAAGCCTTGCTGACGCGGATACGGATCATGTCGCGCTGACCGGTATGCATAACGCCTTCGATGCAGTTCAGGAAGCTATGGAACTTACGCTCGAAAACGCCTTCGAAGTCGGTCTGCATGGTCTTGCCGGCAACTTCGACGATGTATGCGATCGGGATCTTTGCGCCAACTTCGAACTGGTCGAAATCGGGACCTTCAACGATGATGCTGTGGTCTTCGATCTCATGGGCTTCCTTGGTGCGTACGAGCTCGATACAGTCGACGCGGGAGCCGTCCATTTCGATCTGCATATCCTTCTTGCGGATGATTTCGCCTTCGTATGCGGAGGAGAAAGCAACGGGGATATCGATGTTGGTGACCTTGATCTTGATGTCACGGGCTTCCAGAGAGGTCTCGATCCAATCCTTGGTGTTGGTCTGGATCAGCAGGGACTTCGGGATGGCCCAGGTGTCATTGGTGTCATTGGTGATGACGGGGAAGCCCATCTTGATGGCGCCGGCGCCGCAGGCAACGGTGATGTCGTTGACGGGAGCATAGGCGTTGACGAACGCGAAGATGCGCTGCATGGTGTACTCGTGGAAGGCCTTGGCATCGCCGGGCTCGGTGGCGCCGAAGATCATGGTCGCACGGGTAACCAGGGAAATGACGTGGCCGACGGACCAGATGTCCTCACCGACGGGAACGACACGGACGGGGAAGCCGGTGTTCATGCCTGCGGAGTGGACCTGATCGATGATGCCGCCGATCATGAAGACGAAGATACCGCGGGACTGATAGCCCTTAACGGTTTCGACTGCTTCCTCAACGGAGGGAGCGGGACCGATCATGACGACGAAGCCGGGGATGTCACGGGTAACCAGCGGAACGCCCAGTTCACGAACTTCGGCGTCGCTGAAATGGCCATGGTACTGGGTGCCCTCGTAGGGGGTGGCAGTACGGGCGTACTTGCAGGCTTCGATGATCTCAGCGGCGATCGCGGTGGCGATACCGGAGGAGAAGATGGAAGCGGTGCGGTTTTCGCGGGTCATCATCTCGCGAACCTTGGCCAGAGCAGCCTTCAGCTCGCCCAGAGTGGTGACCTTGTCGCCCAGGTAGGCGTAAATGCAAGCAAGGAAATATGCGGTATCGGGCATGGTCATGGCAGCGTCTTCGCCGAGCTCGGCGATGGCGGCGTTGACTTCTGCTTCCGCTTTAAAATACATTTCGTCGGAACCACGAAATACTCGTTCAAACAGACCCATCTATATATCCATTCCTTTCGCTCAGAACTTCTCTTTGTCCATTCGTGCCTTGATCTCTTTGATCTCGGCAACTGCGGACGGGCTTATGTCGTAAGGGGAGGCGCCTTGGCGATCTGCCTCGATGACCTCCGGGTTATAATGGATGAAACCGAGAAGGGCATCTTCCGGGATGCGTGCCTTCAGGAAAGCCTCGTCCTCTTCATTCCGAACCTTGTTGGCGACTACGCGGACGCGGGAGATTCCCAGGTCTGCGGCCAGCTGCTTGACCTTTTCATAGGTCTGAATGCTGCGGGCGCCGGGTTCGATGACGACGATGAACTGATCCATCATGCTGGCGGTGCCGCGTCCGAGATGCTCAAGACCCGCTTCCATGTCCATGATGACCACATCGTCCTTGCGGAAGATGAGGCTGGACAGGATGGCCTTCAGCATGACGTGCTCGGGGCAGACACAGCCGGAGCCGCCGGTTTCAACCGTTCCCATGACCAACAGCTTGACGCCGTTGATCTCCTTTGCGTAGGTGTCCGGAATGTCGCTGACCTGAGGCTTCAGTTTGAAGAACTTGTTGACGTTGTTGGCGCCGGTGCGTTCTTCAACCAGCTTTCGCATCTTGGAGATCGGAACGATCGCGTTGACCTCTTCCTCCGTGAAGCCGAGTGCCAGTCCGAGATTTGCATCCGGATCGACATCGGCGGCGAGGACGGTGCGTCCCTCGTCGGCGTACAGCCTGGCGAGGATGGAAGACAGCGTGGTCTTACCGACGCCGCCCTTGCCGGTGATGGCTACTTTCATGTGGTTTGAATCCTTTCGGTAGAGACGATCAGATGCCGAGTGCAGCGCGCTTCTCTTCGATGCGCTCGATCATGAGATCGCCCAGCTTGTCGATGTCGAGTTCGACGGTGTAGTTCGCGCCGACCCAATCCTTGATGCTGCCCTGGAGCAGGTTGACAACTTCGGGACCGCCCTTGGTGTAGGGATCAACGCCCAGGAAGGTGTCGATACCGGTGGCGACGACGTAGTTACCGATGGAGACGGCCTTTTCGGACATCCACTCGGGAGCGCAGCCGACGACGGGAACCTGGCAGATGTCGAGGCCCCAATCCTTGGCGATATCGGATGCCAGGATCATCATACGGGAAATGTCAACGCAGGAGCCCATGTGCAGGATCGGCGGGATGTCGACCAGTTCGCAGACGCGCTTCAGACCTTCGCCGCACAGTTCCTTGGCTTCCTTGCTCATGAGGCCGGCCTTGCCAGCAGCCTGAGCGGAACAACCGGAAACGATAACGATGATGTCGTTGGCGATGAGCTTCTTCATCAGCTCGATGTGAGCGGTGTCGGGACGGACCTTGGGGTTGTTACAACCGACCATGGCAACGGCGCCGCGGAGAACACCGGCCTTGACGCAGTCGATCAGAGGCTTGGTGGTGCCCAGCTCGTCCAGATGGGAGTTGGTAACGCCGTCCAGGCACTTCTTGATGGCTTCGGTGGAGTAACCGACGGTTGCGTTGGTCTTCAGATCGGGGATGTTCACCAGCTCGGGCTTGCGGTTCTTGAAGTTTTCAATCGCCATGGAGACGATCTTCTTCGCGTTTTCGCCGGCGCTCTCCTCATGGAACTCGATGTACTCGGAATCGGGCATCTGAGCGATGGGGGAGGTGGTGATGAACTTGGTGTGGAAGCACTTGGAGAGGGGGCCAAGTGCGGGGAAGATGCACTGTACGTCGACGACGATGGCTTCGCAAGCACCGGTCAGAACGACGTTTTCCTGCTGCAGGAAGTTACCGGCCATGGGGATACCGTGACGCATGGTGACTTCGTTTGCGGTACAGCAGACGCCCGCGATGTTGATGCCCTTGGCGCCGACGGCCTTGGCCTTGGCGATCATCTCGGGATCCTGAGAATAGAAGACGACCATTTCGGACAGCGACGGATCATGACCGTGGACGATGATGTTGACCATGTCCTTTTCCATGACGCCGATGTTTGCGGTGGTGTCAATGGGCTTGGGAGTGCCGAACAGAATGTCGGACATCTCGGTACCCATCATGGAGCCGCCCCAACCGTCGGACAGACCGGCGCGCAGAGACTGACGAACCAGTGCCTCGGGCAGAGAGGAACAACCCATATGGGTCATGTGCAGAGACTGGGAAACTTCGCGGTCGATGGCGCGGGGCTCGATGCCCTGATCGTGCCAGATCTTCTGACGAGCTTCGGGAGCACGCTTCAGGAAGCGCTGTACGCCGAAGGGCTTGCCGTACTCGAGCAGACCGGTCTCGGCGACTTCGTGTGCGAGGTCGTAGATGTCACGGCCTTCGGTCTCGATGCCCCATTCCTTGGCGATGCGGATCAGCTTCTCGGGATCCTTGACCTGATAGTCGCCGCCTTCTTTGGCGAGATACAGGGTGTGGGCGATGCTGCGGCCGTGGTCGGAGTGGGTGGCGGCGCCGCCGGCGGTGAAACGCAGATAGTTACGAGCGACGATACCGTCTGCATCGCAACCGCAGATACCGCGGGGAGCCTTGGGGGTGATGCGGCAGGGACCCATGGAGCAGATGCGGCAGCAAATGCCTTCCTCGCCGAACTTACAATGAGGGGTCTGATTCTTGACACGCTGCTGCCAGGAATCGGCGCCGACTTTTGCACCGTTAGCAAGCAGTGCATCGGTAGCGGCTTCCATCTGTTCAACTGTGATGAAAGTGGTCTTGATATCGCTCAATGTTACTTCCTCCCAAAAGTGTGATCGATGTCCATTGGTTTTCGATAAGCACGGGAATGCTTTTCCGCCCATATTGCATGCGGAATCGGGTGGAGGCATACAAACCCCCTACCCCGGATAAAATCATTTTATCAAAAGTTGCGAGTAATGTCAACAAAGGATTCCGTTAAAGTGAATCCGGCGTTCTATTATAATAGGTTAGTGAAGACGAACTTTTTTGAAATCACCTTTACAAAAGCGGGCAAACAATGTATAATCGGAAAAGAATCGGGAGGTATGGATACTATGAAAAAACTCGTTGTAGATAAGTCCGGTCGTTGTATGGCGTGCCTGAGCTGCGTTCAGGCTTGCTCCAATGCTTTCTTCAAGACTTTCGATCCCGACCTGAGCTGCATCCAGATCGTTGCCAAGGGTTCCGAAGCGAAGGTCAATAACTGCATCCAGTGCGGCAAGTGCATGCGTACCTGCCAGCACGGCGCCATCACCCAGAATCCCAAGGGTGTGTACATGATCAACAAGAAGCTCTGCACCGGCTGCGGCGAGTGCGTTGCGGCATGCCCCATGCATGTCATGACCCTGAAGGACACCGCTTCCAAGTGCATTGCCTGCGGTATCTGCGTCAAGGCTTGCCCCGTCGGCATCCTGTCCATCGAAGAGAAGTAAGAGCTGCGGCATTTTAAGAGCTTTCGCTGATGCGAAAGCTCTTTTCAGTTGCAAACACAAGCATTTTCGTGTATAATACACTCAAATTATCAAAGGAGAAACATCCGTGCAGACGAATGAAGAAAAGCTGATTAAGCGTGCGGTCCGAGGCGACAGTTCGGCGTTCAGCGTTCTGATGGCAGCCCATGAACGGCAGATGTACGGCGTGTGTCTTCGAATGTTCGGCGAGCGGAATGTGGCGGACGCACAGGATGGTCTGCAGGAAGCGATGATCCGCGTCTGGCGCGCCATCGGACGATTCGAAGGCAAGAGCGCTTTTTCCACGTGGGTCTATCGCATCACCGTCAATGCGTGTCTGGATGAGCTGCGGCGGCGCAAGAGCCGTCCCGCCACTTCCATGGATCAGCTGGTGGACGACGGATGGACGCCGAAGGACACGTCGGCGGGTCCTGAGCAGAAGGCGATCCAGAGCGAGAAGAGCCGCGCCCTTAAGCAGGCGGTGAACGAGCTCCCCGAGGATATGCGCGCGGTCATCATGATGCGCGACATTGACGGCTATTCATATGAAGAAATCGCCGATGTTCTGGGCATAAACGTGGGCACCGTCAAGTCCAGGATCAGCCGGGCGAGGGGAAAACTTCGTCAGGCAATTATGAAAAATCGGGAACTTTTTGATACGGATCTCGTCTAACAGGCAGGAAACCGAAGGAAGTGAGAGAAATGAATTGTGAACAGATGCAGGAATTGCTGGATCGTGCCATCGATCAGGAGCTGACCGAGGCCGAATGGAAAGCATTCAATGCACATATAGCCGAATGCCCATCCTGTCATGAGGAATGGGAAGCGGCACAGGAAGTTCGGGCGTTTCTTTCTCAGGCGGAACTGCCGGAAGTCCCGCAGGCGGCAAAAGACGGTTGGCGACTGGCTGTGCGTCGGGATGCCCGCCGCAAGATGATGACCAGGATCACCGCGGCTGCTGCCGCAGTGCTGGTTCTGACTGTCGGCGTGACTGCCGCAACGAGAAAGACCGAGAGCATGCCCGCAATCCACGGCATCAGTGTCGAGATGGACAGCGCGGACCTCGCACCCAACACCGCAATGGTCGCTTCTGCCCGCATGAGTGTTGTCAGCGGAGAAGAGGCTTACAGTGCCATCGAAGATCTGGTAGCCGAGTATGACGGTGTGATCGAAGGCGATACCGTGGATACCTACGGACGCACGCTGACGGTCTCCATGCCCAAGGCCAATGCAGATGATTTTTCTGCGGCGCTCAGCTCGGTCGACCCCGAAGCTTCGATCGGTGAGATCCCCGAAACAGATGAAGAAACGGTTTCCTTTGCACTGACACTTTCGATTGCAGAGTAAACGGAGGCTGGAAAAAATGAATAGAATTATTGCGGTCTTTATCGCGCTTGCGATGATGTTGACGGTATTCGCCTTTGCCGATGAAAGCGAACTGACGGTGAAAGGGACGGGAACCGTCTCCATGGCGGCGGATATTGCGACGATTACCATCGGTGTGCAGAACATCGAAACGGATGTGGCGACCGCGCAGGCTGTGACCAACGAAGCCATCAATTCGATGCTTACGGCGCTGACCGAGGCGGGCGTTGCCGAGTCGGACATTGCCACGGGCAGCATCTACATCTACGCGGAGTACGATTACTCCGAGGCGGTGGAGCGGATCGTGGGCTATCGCGCCAGCAATACGCTGGTGGTGCGTACCCGCGACATCACGAGCGTCGGCAATCTGATCGACATCGCTTTTGCGGCAGGCGCCAACACGTTGGAAGATGTGTCGTTCTACGCATCGGACGCATCGGAAGCCTCCGAGCAGGCATTGCGCAATGCAGTGGCGGATGCCATGAACCGAGCCGCGATCGTGGCAGATGCGGCGGGTGTGAGCCTCGGCAGTATCCTGACGATCGAAGAATCGATCTCGACCCCTTCCGACAGCAACGGAAGAATGTTTGCGATGGCTGCCGAAGCGGCGGCGGAAGATGCGAGCGGCACGGTCGTGCAGGCCGGTCAGCTGCAGGTCACTGCGAATGTGACCATGACTTATGAAATCAGTGAACCGCGAGGATGACTTGCGCACGCAATTAATGGAGGAAATGACAATGGACAACGAGAACAACCTGTTTGACATCGAGAACGAAGAAGCCGATCTGGTCGTGCTGGAAGATGATGACGGCAACGAGATCACCATGGAAGTCATGGACTATGTCTTCTATGAGGGCAAAGAGTATGCTTTCCTGGCTGAGTATGTCAAGGATCGCGACGAAGAAGCTGCGATTGACGGCGTGATCATGGAAGTCTGCCCCGTCGAAGGCGATGATGAGCTGGAAGAGTTCGTGCCCATTGAAGAATCTCTGGCAGAGACTCTGCTCGAGCTGTTCCGCAACGGCGGCTACGCAGAGGACATGCTGGAAGACGAAGAATAATCAGGATCAACAAAAGAAGCCACCCTATTGGGTGGCTTCTTTTGCTATTGTTCATCACGTTCGATGCAGTTTTTCAATCGTACATTGTAGCTGTTGGCAGTGTACAATGCCGCGGCGGGATTGTGACCCGTCACACGGTCTTTGGCAACGAGAGTCGTGGTCGGGGCTTCTGCATATTTGTGGAATAGCATGTCGTGTCCCACGCAGAGTCCCATTACGATATTCATGTCTGTATGATGGGCGTTCAGCATCTTGGCTTGCATGATGGGATTGCACATATGCGGACCGATCTCGTTGCAGATGGGATCGATGCCAACATCCACCTTGGGGACGGCACCTGCTTTGCAGGCGATTCCGAAGACCTCGAAACCGTTCTGCCGAAGAAGTCCCGCGAGGATTCGGGTTTCGTTGATCAAGCCGACGCAGGTCGCAATGCCGATCTTTCTGAAGTTCATACGCTTGGCAAACTCCATGGTCTCCTGAACACGGGGCCATTTCAGATACCCGTCATGTTCTACCATGGCAGCGACCTGCATCATTTGTCTGTTTTCCGGATCATCGTAACAGGCTAAGGCTTCTGCAAGCACGGTTTCGTCCATGTGGGTGGTCATGCAGAAATCGGGATAGTTGACGCTCCTGCGGCAGCCGGCTACGGAACAGTCCGCGCAGCTCATATCTTTGATGTCCATGGAAGCCTCCGGATCGATCAGTACAGACGGGTGCCGGACTTGGTACCCATTGTGGTGAGACGGGAAAGGAAGAATCCGAGACGGTGTCCGCTGACCATGAAGGTGTACTCCAGCGTTTTCAACAGTCCGGGGCGGTTGCCCAAGGCTTCTTTTTTATGGGCCTTGAAATAGCCGCAGACATCTTTGACGGTTTCGATATTGGTCTTGAATGCCTCAGTGCTGTCTCTGAGGACCGCGGAGCGGAGACTCAGCAGCAGGGAAGGGGCGTTGTGGCGGACAAAGATGGGCTCAAGAGACGGATCGATGGCGTTCAGCTCGCGCTGTCGGATGAGATAAGCCTCGGCGGACTCAGCGCGTCTGGCAACGGTCTTGGCATGGGAGATGCTGTTCGGACGTACGATGCGCTCATAGAGCAGAACGTTGCCGACGATGGCGACGGTGTCTGCCTGCAGATACATGCGGAAGGAATTGCGCACGTCTTCAAAGAGATGTCCGTCGGGGAAGTGCACGCCGTTGAAGTAGTTGCGCGGGCACAGACAGAAGCACAGGGATTGGGTGATGTCGCGCTGCAGCTGCTTGATGAGGGCTTCGTGTCCCGTGATGATGTGGGTCTCGGAACGCTCGTAACGCACCAGTCGCTCGCCCGCATCGATATTCTCGTAGTTGCAGAGGGACATGTCTGCGCCCGTTTCGACGATGGCGGTCATCAGTGTTTCCATTGCGGTGGGCAGCATGCGATCGTCGCCGTCCAGCCAGGAGATGTACTCACCCGTAGCGGCGGCAAGACCGGTGTTTCGCGCATTGGAGACACCGCCGTTCTGCTGGTGAATGATCCTGATTCGGTCGTCGTCAGCGGCGAGGGACTCAAGGACGGCTGCTGTCTTATCGGTGGATCCGTCGTTGACGACGATCACCTCGAGATCCTTGTAGGTCTGACTGCAGACGGACCCTACCGCGGCGGCAATAGAATCTTCCATATTATATACGGGAATGATGACACTGATCTTTGCGGACATGGTGACTCCTTGACAAAAGCCCCGAGTGATCAACTCGGGGCAAAAGATTTTGATTAACCGCCCAGATATGCGGCGCGAACGCGATCATCGTGGAGGATGTCGTTGGCGTCGCCGGACATGGTGATGGTGCCGGTGCCGAGAACGTAGGCACGGTCGGCGATGGAGAGCGCCATCTGTGCGTTCTGCTCGACCAGCAGGATGGTGGTGCCGGAAGCGTGCAGCTCGGAAATGATGTCGAAGATCTGCTCGACCAGAATGGGTGCAAGACCCATGGAGGGCTCGTCCAGCATGAGGATCTTGGGCTTGCTCATGAGGGCGCGGCCCATGGCCAGCATCTGCTGTTCGCCGCCGGACAGGGTGCCCGCGATCTGCTTTTCACGTTCCTTCAGACGGGGGAAGCGCTTGAAGACGTCGTCGATGGAAGCTTCGATCTCGGAAGCGGGACGGGAAAAGCCGCCCATCTCGAGGTTTTCGGTGACGGTCATCTGCTGGAAGATACGGCGACCTTCGGGGCAGAGCGCCATGCCGTGCTTGACCACGCGGCTGGCCTGAATGCCGGTGATGATCTTGCCGTCGTAGGTGATGGTGCCGGACTTGGGCTTCAGCAGACCTGCGATGGTGTTCAGGGTGGTGGACTTGCCGGCGCCGTTTGCACCGATCAGGGTTACGATCTCGCCTTCGTTGACGTTGAAGGAGACACCCTTGATGGCGTGGATATTGCCGTAATAAACGTGGATATCATTGACTTCGAGAAGACTCATGATCAACCCTCCTTGCGCTTGCCCAGATAGGCTTCGATGACGGTGGGGTTCGACTGGATCTCAGCTGCGGTGCCCTTGGCGATGATCTTGCCGAAGTTGAGGACGCAGATGCCTTCGCAGATACCCATGACCAGGTTCATGTCGTGCTCGATGAGGAGGACGGCGATCTGGAACTGATCGCGGATCTTGACGATGTTCTGCATCAGTTCTTCGGTCTCGTGGGGGTTCATGCCTGCAGCGGGCTCGTCCAGCAGCAGCAGGGAAGGATTGGTCGCCAGAGCGCGGATGATCTCCAGACGACGCTGTGCGCCGTAGGGGAGGGAACCGGCGGGAACGTCCGCCATGTCCTGCCTGTTGAGGATGCTCAGCAGGTCGGGCGCCTTTTCATGCTGGCGCTTCTCGTTCTTCCAGAAGGTGGGAAGGCGGAAGATGCCGGAGAACATACCGTACTTGATCTGATTGTGCAGACCGATGCGGACGTTATCCTCAACGGACATGTTGTTGAACAGGCGGATGTTCTGGAAGGTACGGGCGATACCGTGCTGATTGACCTGAATGGTATTCATGCCGGCGGTATCTCTGCCGTTGAGCAGGATGGTGCCCATGGTGGGCTGATAGACCTTGGTCAGCAGGTTGAAGACGGTGGTCTTGCCGGCGCCGTTGGGGCCGATCAGACCGGCGATCTCAGTCTTGCCGATGACGAGGTTGAAATCGTCGACCGCGTGCAGTCCGCCGAATTCAATGCCGAGATGGCTTGCTTCCAGTACGGGACAATGGTCGAGGTCACGCTCGGGAACGATGCCGACCGGACGGGTGGGGACCATTTTGGTTTCACTGCGCATGCTCATGCCTTGTCAGCCTCCTTTGCAGAATGCTTGCCGCCCTTGATCTTGCCAACGATGTTGTCGATCAGCAGGCGCAGCTTGGGGTTGTTGGTTGCCAACATAACGAGGATCAGAACGATGGCATATACCAGCATACGGTAGTCTGCGAATTCGCGGAGCAGTTCGGGGAGGATGGTCAGCAGAGCCGCGGCGATGATGGAACCGCGGATGTTGCCGATGCCGCCGAGAACGACGAAGACGAGGACAAGGATGGAAGTGTTGAAGTTGAACTTCGTGGCAACGACGCTGGAATAGTTCAGGCCGTACAGCGCACCTGCCATACCGCAGATGGCGGAGGAGGTGACAAAGGCCATCATCTTGTACTTGGTGATGTTCAGACCGACGGACTCGGCGGCGATGCGGTTATCGCGGATCGCCATGATGGCGCGGCCGGAACGGCTGTTGATCAGGTTGAGGACAACGATCAGGGTCACGATGATGAGGGCGAAGCCCATGCCGAAAGAGGCGATGGTGGAAACGCCCTTGGTGCCCTTGGGTCCGTCGATGAGCATCTTGCCGGGGAGGGAAGGATCGTTGAAAGCAACGTACAGGCGACCGCCGTCCAGAGAGAAGTACATGCAGTTCATGACGTTCTTGATGATCTCACCGAAAGCGAGGGTGACGATCGCAAGATAGTCACCGCGGAGACGCAGGACGGGAACGCCGATGATGACGCCGGCGATGGCGGCGATGCAGCCGCCCATCAGCATGGCGATGATCAGGCGAAGGATCTCATTCTCCATGGCGAAGGCACCCAGCAGCCAGGCGGAGGCAACGGCACCCGTGAAAGCACCGACGCTCATAAAGCCGGCGTGACCGAGGCTCAGCTCGCCGGAGATACCGACGACCAGGTTCAGAGAGATGGCCATGACGATGTAGACGCAGATGGGAACCATCTGACCGCGCAGCGCTTTACCCATCTTGAAGCCGGGGATAACGCCCTTGAGCCAGATCTGGCAGAAGATGAAAGCTACGATGACGAGGGCGTAGGTGATGAAATTGCTCTTTGTGGTCTTGCTGATCTTTTTCATGCCGCGCACCTCAGACTTTCTCGTGGATCTTCTTGCCGAGCAGGCCGGTGGGCTTGACCAGCAGAACGACGATCAGAACGGCGAAAACGAATGCGTCACCGAGTTCCTGAGAGACATAAGCCTTACCGAGGATCTCGATGATGCCCAGCAGGATACCGCCGATCATGGCGCCGGGGATGGAACCGATGCCGCCGAAGACCGCAGCCGTGAAGGCCTTGATACCGGGCATGGAACCGGTGGTGGGCATGAGGTTCGGATAGCTGGAGCAGAGCAGGATGCCTGCGACGGCTGCCAGAGCGGAACCGATGGCGAAGGTGGTGGAGATGGTCTGATTGACGTTGATGCCCATCAGCTCAGCAGCACCCTTGTCTTCAGAAACGGCACGCATGGCCTTGCCCATCTTGGTCTTGCCGGTGAACCAGGTCAGCAGCAGCATGATGACGATGTTGGCGGCGATGGTCAGCACGGAAGTGCCGGGAATGATCATTTCGCCGTCAAACAGCTTCATAGAGCCGAAGTTGAACAGCTGGGGGAAGCTCTTGGGAGTGGAACCCCAGATGAGCAGTGCGGCGTTCTGCAGCAGATAGCTCATACCGATGGCGGTGATCAGAACTGCCAGAGAGGTTGCCATACGCAGGGGCTTGTAAGCGAAACGCTCGATCAGGATGCCCAGCAGCGTGCAGATGACCATTGCGAACAGGACACAGACGATCACAGGCAGTTTCATGTACATGGCGGCACAGTATGCCATATAACCGCCGATCATGATAACGTCGCCGTGAGCGAAGTTCAGCATTTTTGCGATGCCGTAGACCATCGTGTAGCCGAGCGCGATGATGGCGTATACGCTACCGAGGCTGATGCCGTTTACGAGGTAAGTCAGGAATGAAACCATGGTACCGACTCCTTCTTGTTTTGTGGACGACCCACGAAAACTCACGGTCATTCATGGGCTTTCGTTGATCGTCCGTAAATTCCCAAACCCGCCTCTTTGTCAGAGGCGGGTTTGGGATTGTCATACATTAATCCGGATGGGATTAGTCTGCGCTGACATAGGTGCCGTTCTCGATGCGAACAGCCTTGGGGCTCTTGGTGACTTCGCCGTTGTCGGCCCAGGTCATGTTACCGGTCAGGCCTTCGATCTCGATCTCCTGCATTGCAGCGATCAGCAGGTCGCAAGCATCTTCAGCGGACATGTCGGGGGTAACGCCGGCGAGCTCGATGGCGGCCTTCAGAGCGTAAACGCAGTCATAACCGTCAGCAGCGAACTGGCTGGGGATCTCGCCGTTGGTCAGAGCGCCGAAGTTGGCAACGAAGTTAACGGTCAGATCATCGGTAGCATCAGCTGCGAAGGGGGTCAGCAGCAGAACGCCTTCGGCCAGGGAGGTGTCGAAGCCTTCGATACCGAGGATGCCGTCCATGCCGTCAACGCCGAAGAACAGGGGAGCGTACTCCATCTGAGCAGCCTGCTGGAAGATCATGGAAGCGGGGGTGTAGTAGATGGGCAGGAAGACCAGCTCGGCGCCTGCGTTCTTGGCATCGGTAACCTGAACGGAGAAGTCGGTGGTGTCGTCGGTGAAGGTGCTGGTGGAGACGATCTCCAGGCCCTGAGCCTCAGCCTCGGCTGCGAAGGTCTGATAGATGCCGGTGGAGTAAGCATCGCCGTTGTTGTAGATAACGGAGACCTTGGTGGCCAGACCGTGCTGGGCAATGTACTGAGCGGACATGGTGCCCTGAGCGGGGTCGGTGAAGCAAAGCTGATAGACGTTGTCCTTATCGGCGGTAACGTCAGTGGAGGAGGCGGAGGGGGTCAGCATGAAGACGCGGTCTTCGTATGCGACGCTACCGACTGCGATGCAGGGGGTGGTGGTGACGCAGCCGACGATCATCTGGGCGCCCCAGTCATACAGGGTGTTGTAAGCGTTAACGGACTTTTCGCCGTCGTGCTCGTCATCCTGGGGATTGTACTCGATCATGTAGCCGTTGATACCGCCGGCAGCATTGATCTCGTCAACAGCAACCTTGGTGCCGTCGTTGGCATTGTTGCCGTACAGGGCGGCAGCGCCGGTCAGGGGGCCGATGAAGCCGATCTTGTAGGTCTCTTCTGCGATGGCTGCCATGGACAGAACCAGAGCGAGAGCGAGGATCATAGCCAGAAGCGTCTTGGTGAACTTCATTTTGGAATTCCTCCTATGAATTTGTTCGTTTATACCGGATAATTGCTCCTGATAAAACGTTACTCAAAACTATACATTATATATGAAAGCATTGTCAAGCACATGTTATTTTGCTTATGTTATTTGTTGCGAAAATCTTATTGAAATGAATAATTATATGAGCGCGACTTTCGTTTATGCATCCTTATGTATGATGACATAGGTGTTTTGACAGATGGAAAAGTGACGAATGACATAAAAGGTGAAAGTTGCGTATCAAAGAATTGCAAAAGCCGACAGTCGGAGGACTGTCGGCCGTATGGTCGGTCAATAACGATTCTTGGCAAAGTTCCAGGCGTCGCGGCACATGTCTTCGATGGTGAATGTGGCGTGCCAGCCGAGGAGCTTTTCGGCCTTTTCGGTGTTGGCGTAGCAGGAGGCGATGTCGCCGGGACGACGTTCCGCGATGCGATAGGGCACGTCGTGTCCGCAGGCTTTGCCGAAGGCGGTGACGATCTCGAGAACACTGGTGCCGTGTCCCGTACCGAGGTTGATAGCTTCAACGCCCGTATGGGATTCCGCATAGTTCAGAGCGGCGAGATGACCCAGAGCAAGGTCGACCACGTGGATGTAATCGCGGACGCCCGTGCCGTCGGGAGTGTCATAGTCGTTGCCGAAAACGGTGAGCTGCTTCAGCTTGCCCGCGGCGACCTGCGCAACGTAGGGGAGCAGGTTGTTGGGGATGCCGTTGGGATCCTCGCCGATCAGTCCGCTGGGATGCGCACCGATGGGATTGAAGTAGCGCAGCAATACGACGCTCATTTCGGGGTGTGCCTTCACGAGGTCGATGAGCATCTGCTCGATCATGACCTTGGTATAGCCGTAGGGATTGGTGGCGGAGGTGGGCATCTCCTCGCTGAAAGGAACGGGGTTGTTCATGCCGTAGACCGTGGCGGAGGAGGAGAATACGAGACGATTGACGTTGTGCGCGATCATTTCCTCCAGCAGCACAAGGGTACCGATGAGGTTATTATCGTAATACTCAACGGGCTTCTGAACCGATTCGCCCACAGCCTTCAGTCCTGCGAAGTGGATGACGGCATCCACGGCATGCGCATCGAACAGCTGCTTCATGGCTGCACGGTCGCGCAGGTCCGCTTCGACAAAAGTGAATTCTTTGCCGGTGATCTTGCGGATGCTGTCCAGCGCGGCGGAAGAGGAGTTGACGAAATTATCGACGATTACGATCTCATGACCTGCGTTCAGCAGTTCGACACAGGTGTGGCTGCCGATAAAGCCGGCGCCGCCGGTGACCAATACCTTCATGATACAACCTCCGGAAACACATAATTCCATATATACATTATACATCATGAATCACGGAAAAGGAAGTGTAATATCATACTGTTTTTGTTTGATTTCCCTTGAGTGGGCAACAATCCTGTGATAGAATGAAGGCAATCGAAAGGAGTGACGGTTATGTCAATCGAGAGAGCCAGAGCTCATCTGAAGCAGTTCGGCGCAGATGCGCGTATTCTTGAGTTTCCCGTTTCCAGCGCCACGGTGGAGCTGGCTGCGGAAGCGGCGGGGGTCATTCCCGCACGCATCGCAAAGACACTGTCTTTTATGATCGGCGAGAAGCCGATTCTGATCGTCATGGCGGGCGATGCCCGTCTGGACAACAGCCGTTTCAAGGCGCAGTTCCATACGAAAGCAAAAATGCCCCAACCGGATGTGGTTGAGGCAGTGATCGGACATGCCGTCGGCGGCGTATGTCCCTTTGGTATCAATGATGGGATCGATGTCTATCTGGACGAATCCCTGCGCCGCTTCGACACGGTCTATCCCGCCTGCGGTTCCTCCAACAGCGCCATCGAGCTGAGCTGCGATGAGCTGGAGAAGTTCTCCGGCGGCACGTGGATCGACGTCTGCAAGAGCTGGCGCGAAGAAGAGATCACAGTTTCTTGAGATCTGCAATCAGGGCGTCTACGTTCTCTTCGGGGGTCCACCAGGAGGTGCAGAAGCGCACGCAGGTATGAGTGGCGTCCACACGACCGAAGTTGGCAAACGCGTATTTCCTGGACAGCTTTTCAATCGCGCTGTCCGGCATAACGGGGAACTGCTGATTGGTGGGGCTGTCGATATAGAAGGGATAGCCCAGATCCGTCAGTGCCTGCTTCAGCTTCATGGCGAGGCGGATGGCATGGCGGGAGGTCTCATTGTACAGACCGTCTTTCAGGAGTTCCTCGAACTGAAGGCCCAGCAGGCGACCTTTCGCCAGCATGGCGCCTTTTTGTTTGAGAATATAGCGGAAATCGGCTTTCAGCGCATCGTTCATCATAACGAGGGCTTCTCCGAACAGGGCGCCCTGCTTGGTGCCGCCGATGTAGAATGCGTCGCAGACTTCGGCGAGGAAGGGCAGATCGACGTCGTTGCCGGGGGCTTCGAGGGCGTAGCCCAGACGTGCGCCGTCAACGTACAGCAGCAGGTTCCAGCGATCGCAGACGCCGCGCATGGCGATCAGCTCTTCGCGGGTGTAGAGCGTGCCGTATTCGGTGGGCTGGGACAGATAGACGACCTTGGGCTGGACCATGTGCTCAAAGCTCTCGTCGGCGAAATGGACGCGGCACAGCTCGGAGACCGCACCTGCGGAGATCTTGCCGTCCTTGTGGGGGAGGGTCAGGACCTTGTGACCGGTGCCTTCGATGGCGCCGGACTCATGAACGGCGATATGGCCGGTCTCGGCGGCGACGGCACCCTGATGGGGACGGAGTGCGGCAGCCAGCAGGATCATGTTGGTCTGGGTGCCGCCGACGATGAACTGAACATAGGCGTTGGGCGCCTTGCACAGATCCTTGATGACGTTGCGTGCACTCTCACAGTACTTGTCTTCGCCGTAGCCGGGGGTCTGTTCGAAGTTGGTTTCGCTGAGGCGCTTCAGGATCCTGGGATGAGCGCCCTCGAGGTAATCGGAATTAAAACGGATCATTGCGGTTTCCTTTCATTTAAGAGCGATGTCTTTATTGGTGGGATCGGTGCGATCGAGGAAGACCTCGGTCGTTTCCCGGTCAAACAGGAGTTTCAAAGCGTAATCCATGTGGTTGGCCAGTTTCATGTTCATGAATTCCTGCCACGGGACCCAGCGCAGCTGTCCCTCATCGGAGGCTTTCAATTCGCCCGAGAAGCACTGCGTTCTGTAGAAGAAGATGACATAGCGCTTGCCTTCGGGCTGCGTCCAGTTGAAGACGCCTTCGAAATGCAGGCGGTCTACGGTCAGACCCGTCTCCTCGTAGACTTCGCGCTTCATGGCATCGGTGAAGGATTCGCCGACTTCCACGTGACCGCCGGGGAAGGTCAGCCCTGTGTAGCCACCCGATACCTTGTCCAGTACCAGCACTCTGTCGCGGTTG
>JAKSPZ010000020.1 GCA_024404395.1 Clostridia bacterium
CGCGCTGGGTCGTTACGAAGTCGAAAGCGCCGGTCTCGGTGTGGGCGGTCTTTACATACGCCATGTCCTTGGCGGCGTCGCCGATCTCATCGAATGCGATAACGCCGGTAACGGCATCTTCGAGTACGACGGAGGGCAGAACGGCTGCGATGTCGGCACCGTTGACGGAACCGGCGGTCTCGATGGCCTTAACGGCTACCATGTAAGCATCATAGCCCAGAGCGGAAACTGCAGCGACGATGTCGTTGCCGCGGTTGGTGGTCTTCTTGTCTTCGTTGGCGTTCAGCCATGCCTTGAAGCCGGAAACGAAAGCGGAAGCTGCGACGGATTCCTTCTGGTTGGTGCCCTTGGCAGCATCCAGGATAACGGAAGACTCCCAAGTATCGCCGGCCAGCAGGGGCATTTCGAGACCCATGGAAGCGGACTGCTCGATGATCAGAGCGGCATAGGTGGTGGCGGAGGGGCAGAAGATGACGTCTGCGCCGGCGTTGACCGCGTTGGTCAGGTAAGCGGAGAAGTCAGAGGTGCCTTCGGTGAACTGCTCGAAGGTAACGGTCATGCCCATAGCCTCGGCTGCCTTCTGGAAGTAGGTGGCAAGGCCGGTGGTGTAGTCATCGCCCAGCATGGAGAGAACGTATGCATTTGCAGCTGCGAACTCATCCTTTGCGAAGTTGGCCATAACGGTGCCCTGGAAGGGATCCAGGAAGCATACGCGCCAGTAGTAGTCGCACAGAGCGGTAACGGAGGGGTTGGTGCAGGAGCAGCCGATCGCGGGGATCTGAGCCTCGGCGAAGACATCGCCGCCTGCCATGGAAACGCCGGAGCCGTAGGAGCCCAGAACGATGGAAACGCCTGCGCCTACCAGTTCCTGAGCTGCGGAAACAGCCTTGTCGGTCTGAGACTGGTTGTCAACGATAACCAGCTCAACGGAGTACTCTTCGCCACCGACGGTGACGGTGGGGATGACGGTGTTGGCATACTCAACGCCAAGGACTTCCTGCTTGCCGCCGGCGCCATTGTCACCGGATGCGGGCTCGAAGACGCCGATCTTGACGACGTTCTCTGCGAGCGCTGCGCAGGACAGGATCATTGCAAATGCGAGAACCAGTGCGAAAATTTTCTTCATGACAGGTTTCCCCTTTCAAGATGATAGCAGTAATTATACTACTCAATGATTATAATTGCAAGTAAAAATGAATGAAAATACATTCAAAAATTCGTTTTCAAACTGACTTTAATGTGGTAAATCGTTAAATCTCGTTGAAATTGCATGATTTTGCGTTAATTGACGATTCTGTTGAAAGGGGTTTTCGCTTTGGAACGATACAAACTTTCAAAACGGGGGCAGACGACCGCAAAGGGGCGCGTATCCTGCGAAGACAAAAAAACAGCGCCGATCTGATGATCGACGCTGTGCTGGTGCGGTCGACGGGACTTGAACCCGTACGGTGTTAACCACACGCCCCTCAAACGTGCGCGTGTGCCTATTCCGCCACGACCGCGAACATTTATATTATACGGATCGAGGCCGGTATTGTCAAGCTATTCACTAAAATTAACAATCATCGAGAAGTATCGATGACGATGTCGGCTTTGGTTTCGATCCCGAAGTGTTCGAAGTAGCGATTCTCCAGCGGGATCCAGGTGTCGATGAACCGCTGCAGCTTCTCGGGACCGTTTCGCCTGAGAACGCGGGCGATCTGAACTTCGGGCGCGACTTTCATGAACACCCGCAGATCGACATGTTCGCCGAAATAGGGGTGATGGGAATAGCTGCCCTCAATCACCGTCAGTCGAGCTGCGGGAATGAGGATGGCGGGCTTAAGTTGCTGTGCTGCGCAGTCGAAGGGGCGGATTTGTAAGCCTTCGCCTCTCGGCACGTCGCAGACTTCGATCTTGAACCGCTCGTAGTCCACATTGCCGCCGGGCTCCGCCATGCGTTCGGGCGTCTTGCGGGCGAAGGGGACGAAGTAGTCGTCCATGTGGATCAATGCGGCGCCATAATGTTCGGCGATCCTTTCCCCGAGGGTGGTCTTCCCCGCGGCGGCATTGCCGTCGATGGCGATGCGAACGTAGGGCAGTGCTTCCAGCAGGGCGTCGATCTTTGCAATCAAAGCTTCCATGAACAGGTCCTTTCGGCGAAAATGGGGCGATGCGTCGGCATCGCCCCAAAGGATTCGGAATTGATTATTCTTCCTCGGCTGCTTCGATCTCGAAGTAGGGGATAACGCCGCCTGCGTAGGCTTCGTTCTCGATCATGAAGGTGTAGACCTTCTCGGAGCACAGGCAGGAACGCAGCGCCTCGACCCAGTCGGACTCAACGTCTTCGGGGCGGACGGAAACGTAGTTGGCGTAGATGGCGGCAGCTTCACCTTCGGAGGGCTCGAAGAAGATGGCGTCGTCGCGGGGGTTCAGGCCGTTCAGCAGGGCGTAGTTGCCGTTGATGACAACGATGTCCATGTCGTCCATGGTGGAGTAGGTCTGGGAAGCGTCGACGTCGAAGATCTCGAGGCCGTTAACGGTGGAGACAACGTCGGTCTTGTTCAGGCTGTCGGTGGGCTGTGCATCCTCGGGGAGGACGATCAGACCGGCATCCTGGAGCAGGAACAGAGCGCGGGTGGCGTTGGAGCCGTCATTGGGGATGCAGACCTTGGCGTTGGCGGGCAGGTCTTCCAGGGTAGCGCAGTTCTTGGAGTAGATGCCGAAGGGCTCGTAGTGAACGCCGATGACGGGAACGACCTGTTCGCTCTCGGAAACGGAAGCGTTGTAGCCGTTGATGAAGGGGATATGTGCGAAGTAGTTGGCATCCAGCTCGCCGGAAGCGGTGGCGGCGCAGGGCAGGTTGTAGTCATCGAAGATCTTGATCTCGATGGGGTAGCCCAGCTCGGCCATGTCGTCCTTGATCAGCTCAAGAACCTCGGAGTGGGGGGTGACGGTGGCGCCGATGACGTAAGTCTTGGTCTCGGCGACGGCGGTCAGGCTCAGGACGAGAACCAGGACCAGGAGAAGAGCGGTCAGCGTTTTCATTGGGATTACCGCCATAATAATGTTGGAATATATTAAGGCCAATCGCTTTTCGGCAAATGAGACCGACGCGGTATTCGCCTAACCCGTGAGTTTACTTGCGGTGATCCACCGCGCGCATGAGGAGACCGCCGCCGATCTGGATGATCTGTACCAGCGCGACCAGCAGCAGGCTGGCGAGGTACATGACATCGTACTGGCGGTAGTTCAGACCGTAGATGACCGCGACCTTACCCAGACCTTCGCCGCCGGCGGAACCGGCCATGGCGGTGTAGCTCAGGATGGTGGTCATGCAGATGGCGGCACCGTTGATGAGGGAGGGCAGGGATTCGGGGATCAGCACCTTGGTGATGATCTGGAAGGTGTTGGAACCCATGGCCTGCGCCGCTTCCACAACGCCGCGATCCACTTCATTGATGGAACCTTCCACGATTCGGGCAACATAGGGGAACGCTGCTACGAACAGGGGGAAGATGATGGCGCGGGTACCGATGGCGGCACCCATGACCAGACGGGTCACGTTGAAGAGCATGACCAGCAGGATCAGGAAGGGGATGGAACGGAGGAAGTTGACGATCACGCCGAGAACGGAGTTGACCGTCTTGTTGGGGCGGATGTTGCCGGGAGAGGTGATGACCAGGATGACGCCCAGCGGCAGACCCACCACGTATGCAAAGAAGGTGGAGGGAATGGTCATGTACAGGGTGTCAAAGGTGTTGGTCTTCATGAGCTCCCAGGTCTCGCCGCTGGTGTAATGCAGGGCGGCGGCCAGCAGACCTACCACGAAGATGAAGGCGACGCCCTTGCGGAACATGGGGTTCTTCCACTTGCGGGCGAGCCATGCGGGAGCGACGAGCAGTGCCAGTGCAATGATCAGCAGGATCAGACCGTAGACCAGCAGATCCAGCGCGCGGCTCACCGCGAAGGTGATCAGCGTGGCGGAGAGGGGCACTTTGTAGTCGTTCAGCGCGGTCTTGCAGGTGTCGAGGATCGAAGCGGCAGCGGTCTCGACGGCGGCCACATTCGTCGCGGCGGTCTCGCAGCGGAGAACGTAGTTGTCGGCGCGGCGGCGGAAGCGGGCGGTACCCTTCAGGTCGCCCAGCTTGGGAACATTGGCTTCGGTGAGCTCGGGGAGAGCTTCAAACTCGGCATCGGGCACGAGGACGAGGATGGCGTCTTCGGCCTTGGTCAGCGCGGTAACGGCATCTTCGATGGTGCTTTCCGCGCGCTTGACGGTGGTGAGGGTGTCGCTGAGGAGGGTGTCCAGCTCGGTGTTGACTACGGGCACGTAGGCGTCGTAGATGTCGGTGACATCCAGACCGGCGTCACGGGCGGCGGCAATGGCGATACCCAGCTCGCCGGGCTTGGTCTCGGCGTCGTAATCGCCTTCGTCTTCGGCGGTCATGGCGGTCTCGGTGGTCTCCTTGGCGGCGTCGGCGGCATCGGTGGCGTCGGTCACGCGGGTGGAGGCGCGGGTGACGGTCTCCTCCGCGTCGGTGATGGCGGTACTCGCGGCGAGGCGGTTGGCGTCATCGATGCGGATGGCTTCGTAAGGCTTGTTCAGCGGGGAAGCGGCGTTGTCGACAAAGATCGCGCTGACGGACAGCAGGATGAGGATGACTGCGGGAATGAGCAGGATGAAACCTGCGATGCGGCTTTTGCGGTACATTACGCATCCACCTCCTGAACGGTGATGCCCTGCTCGGTCAGGGTATCGATGAGCAGCTTGGCGTCTTCTGCCTTGGCGGGGCGCTCGATGGTCATCTGACCATAGCGCTTGCCGTTGATGAGGTTGACGTCGGCGTAGAGGATATTCATGGCGATGCCCGTCTTCAGGGACAGCTCGGAGATAACGGGCTCGTTGATCTTCATGCCGTCAAAGACGATGCGCAGCATGGGCACGGGCGCCTCTGCCTCGGGGGACTTGGCGTGATCGGCCACGAAGCCGAACAGGCGGCGTCCCGCTTCGGAACGGGTGTGGGTGAAGACCTCGTCCACGCTGCCTTCTTCCGCCACGCGTCCGCCGTCGAGGATGGCGACGTTGGTGCAGATCTGACGGATGACCGCCATCTCATGGGTGATGATGACGATGGTCAGACCCAGTCGGCGGTTGATGTCCTGCAGCAGGGAGAGGATGGACTGAGTGGTCATGGGGTCGAGGGCACTGGTGGCCTCGTCGCACAGCAGGATCTCGGGATCGGAGGCGAGGGCGCGGGCGATGGCGACGCGCTGCTTCTGACCGCCGGAAAGCTGGGAGGGGTAGTTGTCGGCCTTATCCTGCAGACCGACGATCTCCAGCAGCTCCATGACACGCTTGTTGGCCTGAGCCTTGGGGACGCCCGCCAACTCCAGAGGATAGCGGACGTTCTTTGCGACGGTGCGCTGCATGAGCAGGTTGAAGTGCTGGAAGATCATGGTGACCTTCTTGCGCAGCTTTCTCAGCTGGCTCTCGCTCATGTTGATGACGCTTTCGCCGTCGATCTTGATGTCGCCGGAAGTGGGGGTCTCGAGGCGGTTCATGCAGCGGATCAGCGTGGACTTACCTGCGCCGCTCAGACCGATGATGCCGAAGATCTCACCCTTCTTGATATGAAGGCTGACATTTTTGACGGCGTCAAAGGGCTGACCGTCCGAGTAGAACGTCTTACATACGTTTTCCAGTTTGAGCATGGTCTCATCCTTCCGAATAAAAAACGGGATGCGGTCATCGCATCCCGTGAAACTTGTCAGTTCTTCGAAGCGCATGACCAAATAACGTCTGAGCGGCACATCAGACGCATCTTCATGGTCACAGCTCCTTTCCTCTTATATAAGCAATATTTTATGACCCGTCGGTGGGATTGTCAAGGAATATGGCGAACATTATCTTAGTTTTTACAAAAAACATTCGATGTTATGGGAATATTATCGATATTCCCGATAAGGCCTGTCGCAGGTGCGGGTGACGATGGCGCCATCCACCTCGGAAGCGGCTGTACGAGCGGCGTTTTCCGTATCGAACACGGCAAAGACCGTGGAACCGCTGCCCGACATGCGGACGAACCGCGCGCCCAGCTCGGCAAAGCGGCGGCTGACCGTCTCGATCTCGGGCATCAGGCGGACGGCGGTGGCTTCGAGGCTGTTCAAAGATGCGCCGTGAAGGCTGTCCCAGTCTCCCGATTGAACGGCGTTCACCATGTCCCGAACATTGAGGGCGGGGGCATAGTCGGGGGCGGCATCGTAGGCACGGAAGACGTCCGCGGTGGAGAGCCCGCCGCCGGGGGTCACCATGGTCAGCCAGAAGGCGGGCGCTTCTTCCGCAGGTCCCAGCTTCTCGCCGATGCCGTAGACGTGGCGCAGTCCGCCCGTCAGGCAGAAGGGCAGATCGGCGCCCAGCTTTTCGCCGATGGCAAGGAGCGTCTCGTCGGAGAGCCCGAGGGACCACATCTCGTTGAGGACCCGCAGGGTACAGGCGCAGTCCGCGCTGCCGCCGCCCAGTCCCGCGCGGGCGGGGATGTGCTTTTTCAGCGTCATGCGGGCGCCCTTGGTGCAGCCCGTGTAGTCCCGCAGGGCAGTGGCCGCGCGGAGGACGAGGTCCCGCGGGTCGGCGGGGGCGCCGTCCACGGTGAGGGAGAGCGCTTCCGCGGGTTCGATGGTCAGCTCGTCGCAGAGCTCGATGGATTGCATGAGCATGTCCATATTGTGGTAGCCGTTCTCGCACCGACCGAGAATGTGCAGCGCCCAGTTGATCTTGGCGTGGGAGTGGTAAGTCGGCATAGCATTGCCTCCGAAGTTGTTTTCTTCATTATACTATGTGCCGTCAACGGCTGCAAGCGGAACAAATCTTAACGCCTATTCCGTTGCGTTATAACAGCGTTCTGATATGATGGGACTACTACGTCACGGAGTGGAAAGCTATGCAAACTGCCTTGATGCGGTTCCGAAAGAAATGGTTCGGCGACCGTGCTTTTTATAAGATGATCCTGCTGATCGTCATCCCCATTATGATCCAGAACGCCGTATCGGCCTTCGTCAATCTGCTGGACAACGTTATGGTCGGACAGATCGGCACCGACGAGATGACGGGCGTTTCCATCGTCAATCAGCTGATGTTCATCATCCAGCTGGTCATCTTCGGCGGTATGTCCGGCGCGGGCATCTTCACCGCCCAGTATCACGGCGCGGGCAAGCCCGAGGGCGTCCGCCACTGTCTGCGATTCAAGATCCTCCTGTCCGTCTTTCTGACGGCGGTCTCCATGCTGGTCCTGATCTCGGGTGCCAAGCCCCTCATCGGGCTGTACCTCAATGAGGCCAACGATCCCGCGCGCATGGCGTCGACGCTGAAGTTCGGCGAGGATTACCTCTTTACCTCAGTCTTCGGCATCTTCCCGCTGTGCATGGCCATGACCTACGCCAGCACCCTTCGCGAGACGGGCGAGACCAGACTGCCAATGGTGGCCAGCATCATCGCGGTCGTCGTCAATCTGGTGCTCAATGCCGTCCTGATCTACGGCCTGCTGGGTCTCCCCAGGATGGGCGTTCGCGGCGCGGCACTGGCCACGGTCATCGCGCGCTTCATTGAGATGCTGTACCTCATGGCGGTCACCCACAGAAGCACCGATCGATTCGGTTTCGCCATCGGCACCTATCGCTCCCTCTACATTCCGCTGGAACTGGTGAAGCGGGTCATTCTGAAGGGCATGCCCCTGATGTTCAACGAAGCCCTCTGGTCGCTGGCGTTCGCGACGGTCAACCAGTGCTATTCCAGACGCGGTCTGGACGTGGTCTCCGCCAACAATATCTGCGGTACCGTCGACCAGCTCTTCAACATCGCCTTCCTCGCCTGCAGCGCGGGCATCGGCATCGTCATGGGCAAGGAGCTGGGTGCGGGCAACAAGCGTCAGGCACGCGATTACTGCTGGAAGCTCATCATGCTCACCTCCCTCATGGGTCTGGTGACGGGTCTCATGATGATGGGCTCCGCGCCTTTCGTTCCCAAGCTCTACAACACGGAAGCGCAGATCCGCACCCTTGCCATGGATCTCATCCTCATCCGCGGCGCTTTCATGGTCTTCTTCGCACTGACCAATGCCAACTACTTCATCATCCGCTCCGGCGGCCGCACCATGCTGACCCTGCTCTTCGACAGCGGCTTCGTGTGGCTGATGAACGTCCCCCTGGCCTTCTGCCTCGCCGAGTTCACCGCCATGCCCGTGCTCATGATCTTCACCCTGGTCCAGACCCTGGAGATCGTCAAAGGCATCGCCGGCCTGCGCCTGGTCAAGAGCGACTTCTGGATGCAGAACATCGTGAGCTAAAAGGACTGTCCCCATCGGGACAGTCCTTTTTCATTACCCTCGTCTCCCTGTGGCTCCCTTTCGTAACTCCGCCCGTCAATTGCTACGCAATCGCCGGGTACGCCCTTGCGGTACCGCTTCGCGGTATCCTCTTTTCGCCCGTCAACTGCCTTTGGCAGTCGTCGGGTACGCTGCTGCGGTACCGCTTCGCGGTATCCTCGCAGCTAGTCGGGCTTCGCCCTCCCTCAGGGCTAGTCGTCGCTCCGCTCCTCCCTCCGACGGGAGCCACAGGTTACCGCCTAGCTTTGCCGTAGCTTGTGCCTCCCTTTGCAAAGGGAGGTGGCTCCGCGTCAGCGGAG
>JAKSPZ010000200.1 GCA_024404395.1 Clostridia bacterium
ATCCGTGGGAGGCAGTGGATGAGTTCGCGGCATTCTTCGATGATATTTGCAGCAGGTATCAAACGGTGACACTGATCGCCAACAGCATCGGCGCGTTCTTTTCGCTGAATGCGCTTTCTGAGAGGCGGATCGAAAAAGCCTTCTTCATTTCGCCCATCGTGGATATGGAAAAACTGATCGAGGACATGATGCGTTGGGCGAATGTCAGTGAGGCGGAACTCCGTGAGAAGGGCGAGATCGCGACCGACTTCGGACAGACGCTGTCGTGGAAATACCTTACGTATGTTCGCAACCACCCTATCCGCTGGACGATCCCGACTCACATCCTGTACGGCGATAAAGACAACCTCACCGCTGCGGATACCATGTCGGGCTTTGCAGATCGGATCGGCGCGACGTTGACGGTCATGCAGGGCGGAGAACACTGGTTCCACACAGCGGAACAGATGCGTTTTCTGGACGAATGGATCGTCAAACATCGCTGACGACGGCTTTTTTTCTGCGTGTTTGAGCTTTGCCACTTGAGAATTAACGCAAGTGGTGTATAATGTATGTTAATGGGTTGAAGCATGTTTGTTTCAAGTCGGCAGAGCCGACCGTGGTGCCGCACAGCGGCAAACGCCTTCGATTGATTTGGAGGAAATTCAAATGAAGCATTCTTTCGCCAAGCTGCTTGTGCTGATGATGGTCCTCGCGCTGGTGCTGACCGGCTGCAACCTCATCAATGTCGATGTGGTTGAGCAGGTTGCCGAGCAGCGCACTGCCCTTGAGAAGAAGTATCAGGGCGCGATCCTTGCCACCTACGACGGCGGTGAGGTCACTCAGGAAGATGTCATGGGCGCTTTCACCAGCACCTATTCCACCTATGCTCAGTACTATGCCTACTTCGGCATGACCATTGACCAGAACACGACCTACAACATTCTCAGCAGCAGCATCGAGAACGAGATTCTGATGCGTCTGGTTGCAGAGGACTTCGAGGCTCGCGGACTGGAGATCGACCACACCGACGAGGAGATCGCCGAAGAAGTCGATACCACCTATCAGACCAACTACGATTACATCTTTGGCACCGCTGAAGGCGCAACCGACGAAGAGCGTGCCGCCAACACCGAGTATGCCCTGTATGCCAACGGCATGACCCGCGAGTACATCGAGGATTACACCGTGAAGTCCCTGAAGTACGAAGCGTGGCAGGAGGCCGTTGCCGCCGAGGTTACCGAGGTCACTGACGAAGAACTGCAGGCCGCTTATGACGAAGAGGTCGCCGATGATGAGGCCACCTATTCCGAGAATCCCGCTCTGTTCGATACCGCTGTGACTTCCGATACCGAGATCGTCGCATGGCGTCCCGAAGGCGTCCGCACCGTCAAGCATGTCCTCATCCTCGTTGATGAAGAGCCTCTGACCGCTGTGACCGATGCCCGCAACGCCCTTGCCGCCGCTCAGACCGCCATCACCGCTCTGGA
The DNA here is from genome assembly GCA_024404395.1 of Clostridia bacterium. Lineage (GTDB taxonomy): Bacteria > Bacillota > Clostridia > Christensenellales > Aristaeellaceae > Faecivicinus. The sequence goes on from JAKSPZ010000200.1 coordinate 1,470, forward strand.
AGATGAGCTGGCTGCTCTGACTGACGACGATGCTGCTGACGAAGAAGCCCGTACCGAGGACGAGATCAACGCCGACCTCGAAGCCGCCAATGCCGAGCTGCCCGCTCTCGAGCAGGCTGTTGCCGACGCAGAAGCTGCTTGCCTGGCCTCCGTTCAGGGTGACATCGATGCCGTCTATGCCCGCCTCGCCGAGGAAGGCGTGACCTTCGATCAGGTCATGGAAGAGATGGGCAATGATCCCGGCATGACCGTTGAGCCCGCCAAGACCACCGGCTACTACGTCTCCGCCGCTTCCACTGTTTGGGATGCCAACTTCACCGCAGAGGCAATGTCTCTGGCAGCTGTCGGCGATTACTCCGCACAGCCCGTGATCAGCACCAGCGGCGTGCACATCGTCTACTACGCTTCCGACGTTCCCGCCGGTGCGGTTCCCATGGACGAGATCCACGATGCTCTGTATGAGCAGACTCTCGCTGCCAAGAAGGCTGACTACGTCACTGCCGCCACCGAGGCGATGCTGGCCGCAGTCAATCCCGTTCAGCACATCGAGAACTTTGTCGTTGAATAAAGCATAATGCAAAACAGCCGGAGGCGTTCCGCTTCCGGCTGTTTGGGCTGAAGAGGTAATTGTTTTGAAGTTCAAATCCGAAAAGGCGGGGGAGATCTTCCGCTTTGTCATCGTCGGCGGCTTCTGCTTTCTGGTCGAGTTTTCGACGCTGATGCTGCTGAGAAGCGTGCTGCACATGGATACGCTGGTGGCCAATGTCCCCGCGTTCCTGCTCAGCGTGCTCGCGAATTACATTCTGTGCGTGCTGTGGGTCTTCCCAAAGTCCAACGACGCGGGTGCCGCGGTCAGGATCGCGTTCTTTATCACCAGCCTTGTGGGACTCGGGCTGAACGAGCTGTTCATGCTCATCTTCAGACTGATCTTTGGCGAAGAGCTGATCCTGTTCACCATCTTTGGAATCGACGTGAAGATGGTCATGATCAACAAGTGCATGGCGACATTGCTGGTCATGGTGTGGAATTTCATCAGCAAGCGCAAGGTATTGTACAGCAAGAAGAAGTAACAGAAAAGGCCGCTTCCTTTCGGAAGCGGCCTTTGGTGACTCATCGGGGATTCGAACCCCGGACACCCTGATTAAAAGTCAGGTGCTCTACCGACTGAGCTAATGAATCACATCAACAGTTATTATACACCAGAAATCATTGATTGGCAATATCTGTCGGGTGATTTAACTGTGCTTTTACCGGATTTTGTACCCGCGCGTGACGATACTTGCGTCGCCGTCAGCGAAGACTTTGAGGCGGATGCCGGGGATGAGACGAGACCGATGACCTTTTACTGAGCGGGAGAGGATCTTATCGCAAAGGACGATCATGTCTCTGACCGTGTTCAGAGCGAGCAATCGGGCGTGGGGACCATCGTTGTAGGGCAATCCCTGGAGCCTGTGACCGCCCAGAAAACGGTACTCGGAATAAGGCTCCA
>JAKSPZ010000201.1 GCA_024404395.1 Clostridia bacterium
CGGAGGCAGCCAAGGCGGTCTCTTCCGTCGCCGATCGGGCGGATACGGTGGATAAGCTGATTTATCTGGCGTTGAAGAGCATCGGAGGCTGATCGGTGTACAAAAAAGCGACCTCAGGTTTGAGGTCGCTTTTTTGTTTATTCTTCGTTGTTGATGGCGATGTTTACGCCGTTGACGGTCACACCGTCGTCCGCGCGGATCATGATGTAGCGGAAACCATCGATGACGCGGGTCTCGATGAGATCGCTGCGATCGGGCTTTACATTGATGACAACGTCCGGCGTGCGCACTTCGAACTTGCGCTCATTGAGCAGGTTCTGCGCCATCAGGTCGGCGGTCTGACCGAACTCGTCGTCAAAGCGGGTATCGAAGGCCTGAATATGCTCTTCGGTAACGCCGCAGGTCTGCAGAACATCGCGGACATCGCGCTTGGTGATCACGGGCGCTTCGGCGGTCTTGTCGGCTTTCTGTGCTTCGATCTTCTCGCGGAGGCAATCGCTGATGGACTGGATGACGGTATAGTCCAGATCGGTCTCTACCGTTTCTTCCAGCAGTCCCATGAAGGTATCGCGTTGCTCGTCGGCGGGCATGGGAGCGTTGACGTCGAAGATGGCGTTGACGAAGTCGTCATGAGGCGTTTCGGTGTCTCGGGTGAAGTAGACGGCGGAACAGATATTGGCACCGTGATCCTCGTAGGCGGGGAACATGAATCCGAGTTCGGGCGCGCCGACCACCCAGTTCTGCTCGCACTCGTGGAAGGCCTGGTCTTCGGCATAGTAGCTCAGTGCGGGCTTGGTCAGCTTCACGGGGCAGATGCTGCAGACGATGTAGTTGAAGACTTCCTCGGAAGCGTCATCGACTTTGAACTCGTCATGAGAATGATAGGGGAGATCGTAGGCGTCGTGCATCAGGAGGATGAGAGGATTACTCTCCAGATCGACGCTCTGAATGATGGCTTCGTACAGCGTCTCAACGCCGGAATCCACCTTCAGGGCGGTGTTGCGCAGGGCGGTCAGTAGCTGGTGGGCTTCGCCGTCGACGATCTGATCGGGACGGAAATTGATGGGGACCAGATTCTTGCCGGGGACGCCGGTCAGCGCGCGCTTAAACAGCGTGAGATAGCGCTCGGCTTCTTCCTGGGGTAGGGAGAGGAACGAATGATTGAAGGTCGATACGATCTCGCCCTTTTCGGAGACGTAGCAACCGCGAATGCAGGAAATGGCATTTTTATCGTAGTTAAAACGGCGACGGATCTCGCTGAAATCTTGTTTATTCATTGTGAAAACCTCCTGTTTTCGGTGGTTGAGACAGAATAGCACATTCCGCAAAACAGTTCAACCGAAAACGGGCTAAGTCTTTTTGACGATAATACGGCAACAGAAAAGGAGCGATCCGAATGGATCGCTCCTTGAAGTTCTCTATTCTATTCTCAGAAGAACAGCGCGCGCAGGGCGGGGATCAGCTGGAAGAGATTGAACTTGATGAACAGGGGAACGCAGACCAGGGAGACGGTGGACATGATCTTGATGAAGATGTCCAGGCAGGGGCCGACGGTGTCCTTCAGAGGATCGCCGACGGTGTCGCCGACGACAGCCGCGCTGTGGGTCTCGGAACCCTTGGCGTGCTCCTTGCCGATGGCGCCGGTCTCGATGTACTTCTTGCCGTTGTCCCATGCGCCGCCGGCGTTGCCGGTGAAGATGGCCAGCATGATGGCGGTGATGGTGCCGCCGATCAGCAGACCGCCGACGAACTCAGCACCGAAGACGAAGCCGGTAACGACGGGGATGACGCTGGCGAGCAGGGCGGGCATGCGCATTTCCTTGATGGAACCCTGAGAAGAGATCTCGATGCAGGTCTTGTAGTCGGGCTTTGCTTTGCCTTCCAGGATGCCGGGGATCTCACGGAACTGACGGCGGACTTCCTCAACCATCTTACGGGCAGCCTTGGCGACGGCGTCGATCAGGATACCGGAGAAGAGGAAGGGCAGGGCAGCGCCGCAAAGGGCACCGGCCAGAGTCAGGGGGTTGATGAGGTTCAGCGCGAGCTGAGTGGTGGAGGTGATGTCGGGCTGAGAGCTCAGGATGTAAGAGACCATCATGGACAGAGCCGCGAAGGAAGCGGAACCGATGGCGAAGCCCTTGCCGATGGCGGCAGTGGTGTTGCCGACGGAGTCGAGGTGGTCGGTGATCTTACGGACGTTCTCGGGCAGTTCGCTCATCTCGGCAATACCGCCGGCGTTGTCGGAGATGGGGCCGTAGGTGTCAACGGAAACGGTGATGCCGACGAAGGACAGCATGCCGACACCGGCCATGGCGACGCCGTACAGACCGCAGACTGCGTAGGAGATCAGAAGAGCGAGGCTCAGGACGATCAGGGGCAGCATGCAGGAACGCATACCGACTGCGAGGCCCTGGGTGATGGTCAGAGCGGGACCTTCCTTGGAAGCTTCCGCAATGCGCTTGGTGGGATTGTAGTCGTAGCTGGTGTAGTACTCAGCCAGCATGCCGATGACGATACCGGAGACGATACCGGCGGCGGCAGCGATCCAGGGAGAGACCCAGCCAATCTTCAGACCGAAGGCGGAGGCGAGGGAAGCATCGCCCTTGAACATCATGAAGGAAAGAACCAGACCGATGACCATGGTCAGGCCTGCGGAGATCCAGGTGGCGAGGTTCAGCTCGTTGTGGGGATCTTCGGAGATGTTCTTCTTCATCAGCAGGGACATAACGCCCAGGATGCAGGCGATGAGGCCCATTGCGGCGAAGAGGATGGGGAAGCTGATGACCTTGACCAGCTGGCTGTTCTCAACGGTAACACCGCTGCGCTGTGCCAGCAGGAAGAGATGCACGCCCAGGATGGAGGTTGCGAGGATGGCGCCGACGAAGCTCTCCAGCAGGTCGGAACCCAGACCGGCAACGTCACCGACGTTGTCACCGACGTTGT
>JAKSPZ010000202.1 GCA_024404395.1 Clostridia bacterium
GACCTTCCCGGAAAGCTTCGATCATCGTCGGGTCATCCGAAATATGCGCCAGCACACGCAGCTCGATCTGAGAATAGTCCGCGTCCACCAGCTTGCAACCGGGCTTCGCCACAAAGGCACCGCGGATCTCACGTCCGATCTCCGTGCGAACGGGGATGTTCTGCAGATTCGGTTCTGCGGAAGAGATGCGTCCCGTTGCCGTGGCAACCTGATCAAATCGGGAATGAACACGTCCGTTGCTGTCCTGCATGGGCGGCAGCGCATCGATATAAGTCGACACCAGCTTCGCGTATTTACGATACTCGAGGATCTTGCCGCAGACGGGATAGTTCTCCGCCAACTCCTCCAGAACCTCGGCACTCGTGGAATAACCGCGCTGTGTCTTCTTGGGCGCGGGCAGCTGCATGCGTTCAAACAACGCTTCGCCCAACTGTTTGGGAGAGTTGAGATTGATCCGCTCGCCCATCATTTCGGCGATCTCGTCCACCAGCTTCTCGATCTCCGCCTTGTATCGGATGCTGAGCGTCTGAAGCGTCGAGGCTTCCACACAGAAGCCTTCTTGCTCCATCCCACGCAGCACGAACGCCAGCGGCAGTTCGACGTTGCGGTAGAGCGACAGCTGATCGGTCTCTTTCAGATCATTGATGTATTTTTCCGACAGCGTGTGCAGGACAGAGGCAGGATGGACGGCAAATCCGCCGATTCCCTCATCCGTACACAGTGCTTCCGCCGCGAAAGACTTGCGCTGCGGATTCAGCACATAGGCTGCCAGCATGACATCCAGCCACTCGCCGGGCATATCTTCGGCCACAGTGGGGATGTCCTTGATGTTCCAGACCGTCTTGGGACAATCCGCGTGGAGCAGCGGCATGACCGCTTCCCACGCCTCACGATCCGTGTTGCCAAAGCTCAGAAGATCGCCGCCCATGGGCATCGCCAGCGCAGCTTTGTCGGTGGCGACCGTCATCTCCGCGTCCATCGACACGGACACCCACTTGGCATCCTTGGCCAGTTCCTCACAACGTGTTTTCAACGCAACCGCATCGGACACCCGCTCGACGGTGATGGACTTGGTGGGATCGACATCGCTCTTTTCAGTCTCCGCCACAGGTCCCATGATCTTTTCCATCTGCGCGGATACCTGACGCAGTTTCAGCTCGCGGAAATGCTTGTAGGCCCCCGAAATACCGTCCAGATTCCACGCATCCACATCAAAATCGATGGGGACGTCGCGGATGATCGTCGCCAGATTCTTGCTCATCTCGGCAGACGCGCGACCGTCCACAAGCCGTTCTTTCAGCTTGCCCTTCTGCTCATCGCCTGCGGTATCCAGCACCTTCTCAACCGTGCCGTACTGCGCGATCAGCTTCAGTGCGGTCTTTTCGCCGATGCCCGCAACGCCGGGGATGTTATCAGAAGTGTCGCCCATCAGCGCCTTCACGTCGATGAGCTGCTTCGGCTCGACGCCGTAAGTCTCTTTTATATAATCGGGCGTAACATGGATGGTCTCCGTGATGCCCTTCTTCGTATACAGAACCGTGGTCTGAGGACCGACCAACTGGAAGGAATCGCGGTCGCCCGTCACCAACGTAACGGGACGTCCCAGTGCCTCGCAGCGCGCGGACACCGTGCCGAGGATATCATCCGCCTCGTAACCCGCCAGTTCCAGCACCGGCAACCCCATCTCGGCAACAAGCTCGCGCACCAGTGTGACCTGCGGACGCATGTCGTCCGGCATGGGCTTTCTCGTCGCCTTGTATTCACTGTAGGTCTGTGCGCGCAGGGTGGGCGCATGCATATCAAACGCTACCGCCATTCCGGAAGGATGCTCTTCCTCGATCACCTTGAGAAGCATCATAAAGAAACCGTGAACGGCATTGGTGGGCGTTCCGTCAGGAGCCATCATGGGCGCCTGAAGACCGTGATAAGCCCTGTACAGCAGGCTGTATCCATCCAGCATAACAATGGGACCCTTCACAGGCGATCCCCCTTTCGACACAACATTCCACATTCATTATAACAGAAACCGTCAAATAATTCAACCACACAAAAACAGCCCCACTCTCAATTGAGAGCAGGGCTGTAACTATTCTTTTATCGTCCGAAGCAGGCGCAGATGCCTTCGACCATGCCGTTGACCAGCTGTGCCTGATAGGCGGGATCGTTGAGCTTCATGTCCTCTGCGGGATTGCTCATATACCCCATCTCGACCAGAATGGCAGGCACGGTGGACCAGTTGAGACCCGTGTAGCTGTCGCGCTTGAAGATACCGTCTCTGCGGGCACCCGTCGCCGCCGTCATGTAAGGCAGGATCTTTTCCGCCGCCATGTAGGAAGCATCCGCGATACCGCCCGTCTTGGTGACATAGAGACCGATGCCGTTATCATCATGATTGGAAGATCCGTTGCAGTGGAGACGAAGCACCAGATTGACGCCGCTGCCGTTCATCAGCAGCGCACGCTCCATATTGGAGATGTTGACGTCATTGGTCTGGCGAGTCATCACAACAGTAGCACCCTGAGCGATCAGGGCATCCCGCAGCTGCAGGGAAATATTCAGATCGACCTCGTATTCGTTAACGCGTGTGACAACGCCCGCCGTACCCGAGGCGACTCTGTCCTTGGTCTCGATCGAACCGGGTGCGATAGGCTCCTGTCCGTTATCGGCGTGCGCCTGATGACCGGGATCGATACCGATGACGATGCCTTCCAGGCGCTTGCCGTTGGTCGGTTCGATGGGCTTCACCTGTACCGCTGCCTGATAAGCCTCGGGCGTAGACAGATCGGTAACCGCCATGAAGGCATAGTACGCACCGTTTCTGACCTTTGCCCAACCGCCGTTGACCTCGGTCACCATGACTCGAAGTCCCGCGGGAACGCCAATCTTTGCCGCGCTGCCGTTGGGCTGTGCATAGACGAAGGT
>JAKSPZ010000203.1 GCA_024404395.1 Clostridia bacterium
TGTATTGAGAAATAGATAAAAAATTCTAATAAAGGGAGGGGACAGACTTCCCCTTGCGGTAGACGTAGCGGTAATTCTTATTACTGCCAAGCCGATAACGACGCGGAAAGCTCTGCGTCGAGAAGCGCATCCCCTCCATAAATCATTAAGCGGACAGAACCTTGCGGCCGCGAGCGCGACGGGCCTTCAGAACGTTACGACCGGCACGGGTCTTCATGCGGGCGCGGAAACCATGGACCTTGCTTCTCTGGCGCTTCTTGGGCTGGTAAGTACGGAACATTGGAAAACACTCCTTCAGAATTGTAGTTATGGCATTCGCGTTATACACGAATTACTCAGGATAACAGCCTTATCAGTATAACCGATTATCTTCGGACTGTCAAGCACAAACACATGAAATTAAAGTGTGTGCTCACTTTCCCTCAGGGACTTTCGAGATGACATCTCTGTTCAGTTTCCGGAAGAAGACAAGCGTCGCCACGAGGGACATGAGCTCCGCGATCAGGAAGGAGAACCACACATAATTGTCATTGCCGACAGACTGTCCGTAGCGGGCCAGCAGCCACGCCACGGGGATCAGGACCACCAGCTGGCGGGCAATGGAAACGATCATGGAATAGATCGAATAGCCCAACGCCTGGAAAACGGTACCGAGGACGATGCAGATCGCCGCGATGCAGAAATGTACGCCGATGATCCGCAGCGCGGGAATGCCGATAGCGAGCATAGCAGCATCCGCATCGAACAGCTTCAGCAGGCTGCCCGGGATCGTCTCGAACAGGATGCTTCCCAGCAGCATGAAGCAGAGTGCCACGCCGACGCCCACCTTCACCGCCTCAAGCATGCGCTTGCGGTTCTTCGCACCATAGTTGAAGGCGATAATGGGGATAATGCCGTTGTTCAGACCGAAGACGGGCATGAAGACAAAGCTGTTCAGCTTGAAATAAACGCCGAAAACAGTGGCGGCCGTCTCGCGACCCGCGGTATAGGTGATGAGGATGATGTTCATCAGGAAGGTCATGAGCGAACCGATGGCCATCATGATGACGGAAGGAATACCGATGATATAGATCTCCTTGATGAGCTTGCCGTCGGGACGGAAGCCGCGGAGATGCAGCTCGATATCATGGTTCTTCGCCTTGTTCATGATCGCGGCAAAGATGAAGGCGCAGATCTGACCGATGACCGTTGCGATCGCGGCGCCGCGAACGCCCATATTGAGTTTGAAGATGAAGATGGGATCGAGGATCAGGTTGATGATGGCACCGGTGCCCTGGGTGAACATGGTGTAGATGGTGCGTCCGGTGGCCTGCATCAGACGCTCGAACATGATCTGACCGAAGATACCGAAGGAACAGCAGCAGACCACCGTCAGGTAATCCACGCCGTAATCAATGATGGTATCAATGCCCGTCTGCGCGCGCAGGAAGGGACGGCTGCCGACGAGGCCGAAGATAAAGAAGATCACAAAGCCGACCATAGCCAGCAATACGCCGTTCTCCGCGACCTTGTTGGCGCGCTCACGGTCGCCCGCGCCCAGCGCACGGGACAGCAACGCGTTGACGCCGACGCCGGTACCGGTGGCGAGACCGATCATCAGGTTCTGCGCGGGGAAGCACAGGGAGACGGCGGTGAGCGCCTGCTCGCTGACGCGGCTGACGAACACGGAGTCGACAACGTTATAGAGGGCCTGCACCATCATGGAAATGATCATGGGCAGGGACATCGTGAGGACCAGTTTGGGGATGGGCATATACCCCATCTTGTTTTCTTTTACGTTCTGCATCATATTGCTCCATTATATTAATCATCGACAGTATACCAGTTGAGTATTAATTTTCAAGTCAATCAACAGAAAATCAACACCGACGCGTCTTTACCGTTATTTACATCGCGCCCCGACGCGTGTATAATAGGTTCATCATTATTTCAGAGAAGAGGCGAACCCATGGCACATTACCTGATCAAACAGCTTTTCACCGACATGCCTAAGGCAGACATCAACGATGTCAAGGTCAACGGCTGGGTCCGCACCATGCGCGAATCCAAGAGCTTTGCTTTTGTTGAGTTGAACGACGGCACCTACTTCAGAAACCTCCAGGTCGTTCTGGCAGCAGACAAGACCGAAAACTATCAGACGCTGGTCAAGGCCATCTCCCTCGGCGCAGCAGTCGAGTTCGACGGCACCCTGGTCCTCACCCCCGACATGAAGCAGCCCTTCGAGCTGAAGGCCACCTGCGGCACCGTGGTCGGCGAGAGCCCCGTTGACTATCCCCTCCAGAAGAAGCGCCACACCCTTGAGTATCTGCGCACCATCCAGCATCTGCGCCCCCGCGCCAACCTGTATCAGTGCGGTTTCCGCGTACGTTCCGTGGCAGCTCAGGCCATCCATCGTTTCTTCCATGACAAGGGCTATCTGTATGTGCATACGCCCCTGATCACCGGCAGTGACTGCGAAGGCGCCGGCGAGATGTTCCGCGTCACCACCCTGGATGCAGATGATCGTCCCCTCACCGAGGCCGGCAAGACCGACTTCTCCAAGGACTTCTTCGGCAAGCCCGTTTCCCTGACCGTTTCCGGTCAGCTGAACGCCGAGATCTTCGCTCAGGCTTTCCGCAACATCTACACCTTCGGTCCCACCTTCCGCGCCGAGGAGAGCTACACCCCCCGCCACGCCGCCGAGTTCTGGATGATCGAGCCTGAGATCGCCTTTGCCACCCTGAAGGAAGATATGGACCTGCAGGAGGAAATGGTAAAGTACATCATCTCCGCCGTTCTGGAAGAGTGCCCCGAAGAGATGGCATTCCTCAACGAGCGCGTGGACAAGGGTCTGATCGAACGCCTGCAGTTCGTCCGTGACGCCGAATTCGTCCGCTGCTCCTACACCGAAGCCATCGGCATCCTCCCCAACAGCGGCGAGA
>JAKSPZ010000204.1 GCA_024404395.1 Clostridia bacterium
GACCGGTGTCATCACGGGAACGCTCGAGCATTTCTCCCGTCAGGAAGCGGAAGCCGCGGTGCGCGATGCGGGCGGCAAGGCGGCGGGCAGCGTCTCCAAGAAGACGTCTCTGGTGGTCGCCGGCGAAGCGGCGGGCAGCAAGCGGACCAAGGCCGAGCAGCTTGGCATCGAAATAATCGATGAAGCCGAGTTTATGAAACGATTGCAAACCGTTTGAGGGTATGCTATAATATACGTTGGACTCATTTACTGGAGGTCTCACTTATGTTGAGTATGACGGGTTACGGACGGGCGACCTGCGAAAGAGACGACCGCCGTCTGACCGTTGAGATCAAGACGGTCAATCACCGTTTTCTGGATCTGTCTATCAGAATGCCCCGCAACCTTGCCTTTCTGGAGGACGATCTCCGCAAGGGCATCGGCGAGCGGCTGACCCGCGGTCACGCGGATGTGTTCGTCACCTATGTGAACCATCGCGCCGACGCCCGCGAGGTCACTGTGGATAAAGCACTGTTCAATGCCGACGCGGAGGCCCTTGCCGCCGTGGCGGGCACGGATCTCAGGGACGACCGTTCCCTGATGGCGGTGGCCAAGCTGCCCGACGTCATCACGGTCACCGAGGCGGAGGAAGATCGGGAAGCCCTGAAGGCGCTGATGAAAGAAGCGCTGACGGGCGCTCTGGACGAACTGGTCGCCATGCGCACCCGCGAGGGCGTCTCCATGGCGGAAGACCTGCTCTATCGCGCCGAGCTCATCGAGAAGATGACGGGCGAGATCGAGGTCCGCTATCCCGACACCGTCGCTGCCTACACCGAGCGCTTGCGCAAGTCCGTCGAAGAACTGATCGGACAGAACGTGGATGAGACCCGTCTGCTGACGGAAGTGGCGGTCATGGCGGAAAAGAGCGCCATCGCCGAAGAGACCGTCCGCCTGCACAGCCATATCGCGCAGCTGCGCGAGGTCTGCGGTCGGACCGAGCCCATCGGTCGCCGCCTGGATTTCCTTGTGCAGGAGATCAACCGCGAGGTCAATACCATCTCGTCCAAGTCTCAGGACATCCCCATCACCAAGCTGGTGATCGACATGAAGTCCGAGATCGAAAAGCTGCGCGAGCAGCTGCAGAACGTGGAATAAAGGAGCGTATACCATGGCGAAGCGCGGAAATCTGTTCGTTATCTCCGGTCCCGCAGGCGCAGGCAAGAGCGAGATCGTCAAGAAGCTGCTGGCAAAGCATCCCGAGATCAAGCTCAGCGTATCCTGCACCACCCGCAGCCCCCGTCCCGGCGAGGTCAACGGCGTCAGCTACCACTTTGTGGATGACGCGAAGTTCGACGCGCTGATCGCGGAAGACGCCTTCTATGAGTGGGCACACGTCCACCAGAACCGCTACGGCACGCTGAAGTCCGCGGTGGAAGAGGGTCTGGCTGCCGGCAACGACATGATCCTTGAGATCGATGTTCAGGGCTGCCTCAATGTCATGGCGCAGAACCCCGACGCCACGTCCATCTTCGTGTCTCCCCCCAGCCGCGCCAACCTCGAGAAGCGTCTCGTGGGTCGCGGCACGGAATCGGAGGAATCCCTCCGCGTCCGTCTGGGCAACGTCGCCAAGGAAATGGCGGAAGCCTATAAGTACGACTATATCATCATTCACCGCGACTGGGCGGAAGTGCCCAACGCCCTGGAGATCGCATCCGACGAGGTCTTTGCCATCATCACCGCAAAGCGCCTTGAGAAGGAAAAGAACGTCGATTTCCTGGACGCTTTCACCGCGGATCTCACTCGATAATCACCTGTTAGGAGGAATAATACCATGATGATCGATCCCCCCATCAATGAGCTGCTTGAAAAGGTAGATTGCCGTTACACTCTGGCCGTTGAGGCCTCCAAGCGTGCCCGCGAGATCATCGGCGGCAGCCAGCCCCTGATCGATACCAAGGAAGACAAGCCCCTGTCCATCGCCATCGATGAGATCAACCGCGGCCTGATCTCCTACTCCCGCGAAGAGAACGACGAGCAGATCTGATCGTTGTCAGCAACGCAAAAATCGAACAAACAGTATGCCACAGCGAAAACCTGAAAACGGTTTTCGCTTGTTGTGGTATTTCAAAGGTGATCGGATATGATGAAAGACCGTAAGATCGTGCTGGGTGTCACCGGCGGCATCGCGGCTTACAAGGCCTGCGATCTGGTGCGTCGGTTCAAAAAGGCGGGTGCGGAGGTTCGCGTCGTGATGACGAAGAACGCCTGCGAATTTGTCGCGCCGCTGACCTTCGAGACCCTGAGCGGCAATCCCGCCTACACCGACGAGTTCGATCGCAAGTACGAGATCGGACACGTGGCGCTGGCGAAATGGGCGGACCTCATGGTCGTGGCGCCCGCTACTGCCAACTGCCTCGCCAAGATGCGCGCGGGGATCGCCGACGATCTTCTTTCCACGACCCTGCTGGCCATGACCTGCCCCGTGCTGGTCGCGCCCGCCATGAACGCCGCCATGTGGCGCAATGCCGCCACCTGCGAGAACGTGGAAGTGCTGAAGTCCCGCGGCATCGCTTTTGTGGGACCGGGCAGCGGCGATCTGGCCTGCGGTGTCAGCGATGTGGGTCGCATGTCCGAGCCCGAGGAGATCGCGGCGGCGGCGGATAAGATCCTGAGCCCCGTCACCGACCTCAACGGCAAGAAGATCCTTGTGACCGCGGGTCCCACCGTGGAGCGCATCGATCCCGTCCGCTACATCACCAACCGTTCCACCGGCAAGATGGGCTATGCCATCGCCGAGGCGGCGGCCGCCCGCGGCGCGGAAGTCGTGCTGGTGTCGGGTCCCGTCGCGCTGGCGGCACCCGTGGGCGTGACCCGCGTGTCCGTCGAATCCTCCG
>JAKSPZ010000205.1 GCA_024404395.1 Clostridia bacterium
TCGGAGACCCAAACGGGGATCTCGCGGCCGTTGACGGGATTGATGGCATGAATGCCTTCGATGGCGACGCCGGTCTTGTCCTTGTTCAGCTCGGTACGCTCAAAGTCGGACTTGCGGGCTGCGACTTCGCGATAGGCGATGATGGCATCGTAGTTGTTGATCTTGTCCTTGTTGGCGTCGATCAGCGGATGTTCGGGGGAGATGACCATGTAGGTCGCGCCGAACAGCGTGTCGGGACGGGTGGTGTAGACGGTCAGCTTGTCGCCGGTGGTCAGGGTGAAATCGACCTCGGCACCTTCGGAGCGACCGATCCAGTTGCGCTGCTGGATCTTGACGCGCTCGATGAAGTCAACGCTGTCCAGACCGTCGATCAGCTTCTGAGCGTACTCGGTGATGCGGAGCATCCACTGGCTCTTGACCTTGCGGACAACTTCGCCGCCGCAGCGTTCGCAGACGCCGTTGACGACTTCTTCGTTGGCCAGACCGACCTTACAGCTGGTGCACCAGTTGATGGGCATCTCATTCTTGTAGGCAAGTCCCTTTTCGAACAGCTTCAGGAAGATCCACTGAGTCCACTTGTAGTACTTGGAATCGGTGGTGGAGATCTCACGATCGTAGTCGAAGGAGAAGCCGAGGCGCTTCAGCTGAGAACGGAAGCGGGCGATGTTCTTCTCGGTAACGATGGCGGGATGGATATGGTTCTTGATGGCATAGTTCTCGGTGGGCAGACCGAAAGCAGCGGAGCCGATGGGGAAGAGAACGGTATAGCCGTCCATGCGGCGCTTGCGGGCGATGATGTCCATAGCGGTGTTGGAACGGGGATGACCGACGTGCAGACCTGCGCCGGAGGGATAGGGGAACTCGATCAGGGGATAGAACTTGGGCTTGGCATGGGACTTTTCAGCCGCAAAGGAATGATTCTCTTCCCAGTGCTTCTGCCACTTGCCTTCGATGACCGAAGGGGTATAGACGGGGATCTCTCGCATGATATTTTCCTCCATTCGCGATGGTTATGATACGAAAAACAAAAATCCGTCTCCGATGAAGAGACGGAAGGAAAGCCTTTCGCGGTACCACTCTTGTTGATTCCGAAGAATCCGCTTGATGCGTATAACGGCGCGGCCGCCCTGTTCGGGATGCTCCGGAACGAGTTCGGATGACCTCAATACTGTCTCGCACCGACCGACAGCTCTCTGAAATCGGGGAATAATCCTAATGCTTTCCTTCATTGCAAGCACAATTATAATGAGAAGGAAGGCAAATGTCAAGTTAAGGAATAAGAAGGATTCCGAGCGGAAATTCACTCGCCGAAAGGCGCGTCGATGATCACGCTCTCATAGGCGTTAACTACGGTCGTGCCGTTGTGTTCGGAAACGGTGGGGATCTTAAAACCGTAGTTTTTGTGGATATGACCGTGGATGAGATATGACGGATGATGCTTGTTGACCAGCTTGTTGAAGGTATCGAAACCACGGTGGGTGAGGGTATCAAAATCGTTCACGCCCAATGCGGGGGCGTGGGTCAGCAGGATGTCGAATCCGTGGTTGAAGAGAAGCTTCGGCGCAAGTTTCCAGGCGCGGCGCTTCATCTCCCATTCGGTATACATAAAGTGCCCGCTCTTTTTATAGCGATAAGAACCGCCCAGCCCGAGGATGCGGATGCCGTTGACGGTGACCAGCTTGTCATCAGCGCAGATGCAGCCTCCCGGCGGGTTCTCCACAAAGCTGTCATCATGATTGCCGTGGACATAAACCAAGGGACAGCGAGCCATGGTGACCAGGAACTCGAGGTATGGACGGCTGAGATCGCCGCATGCCAAAATAAGCCCGAACTCATCAAGACAACCGGGCTTGTAATGGTCGTAATATCGCTTATCCTCGTCGTCGGCAATTGCAAGAATCTTCATAACAGAAAACTCCATAATAAATTTGATTCGATTATAGCACGGCACGGACACTTCGTAAAGCAAAATGAGAACATTCGTTATAATGCATTAAATACGATCGGGAATTATGTGAAAAAAGGCGATGCGGAAATCGGGGCCTTGAGCGGCATATGTATGTAATTTCACCTGCGATACCTTGCATATAATGAAGATTTGTGATAAAGTAAATTGAATTGGTATGGGTAAAGACTACCCATTCGGGAGGAATAGGTTTTGAGCCTTTCAGATCGTATTGAATCTTTGTTCCTGTCGGTACAGAAACCGGTCAGATACATGGGCGGCGAATTCAACGCCGTGATGAAGGATCCTGCATCGGTGGATGTCCGATTTGCATTTCTTTTCCCCGATACGTATGAGGTCGGCATGTCTCATTTGGGCATGAAGATCCTCTATCACAGCATCAATAAGCGCGAAGATGCCTGGTGTGAGCGCGTGTTCTCGCCGTGGGTCGATATGGCTGCGCTGATGCGTGAGAACGATATTCCGCTGTTCTCGCTGGAGTCGAGGACGCCCGTAAAGGAGTTCGACATTCTCGGCATTACGCTGCAGTACGAGATGAGCCTCACCAATGTGCTGGACGCGCTGGATCTGGCGGGTCTGCCGCTTCGTGCTGCGGATCGCACGGAGGGTCCTTTCGTCATCGTCGGCGGTCCCTGCGCCTTTAACGCGGAACCTCTGGCGCCCTTTGTTGATCTCGTTGCCATCGGTGACGGTGAGGTTGAGACTCAGGAAGTCATCGACTGCTACAAAGCATGGAAGGCATCCGGCGCCCCCAGAGCCGCATTCCTGAATGAAGCAGCGAAGATCCGCGGCGTCTACGTCCCGCCGCTGTATGATGTTGCCTATACCGAGGACGGCACGGTTGCATCGACTACCCCTTGGCCATCTGCGAGATGGCACGCGACAACGGT
>JAKSPZ010000206.1 GCA_024404395.1 Clostridia bacterium
TCATACCGGAGCAGCCGATGGTCTCGACCAGAGCTTCTTCGATGACGCCGTCCTTAACGTTAAGGCTCAGTTTGCAGGCACCCTGCTGAGGGGCACACCAGCCAACACCGTGGGTATAGCCGGAAATGTCGGAAATTGCCTTGGCCTGAACCCACTTACCCTCTTCGGGGATCGGTGCGGGACCGTGATGAGGACCCTTGGCAACGCATACCATTTCCTCAACTTCGCGAGAATATTGCATGGTTCTTCCTCCTTAATTATCGTCTGCCTTGGCAGACTTACGGCGCGCCCGATGGGCGCAGCTCATTTTCCATTCCATTATAACACAAGGCAAAAGGTTAGTGCTACCAAACCTTTTGCCCTTTAGTGTGAAGATTTTGGGAGATGTAACGGATCAATGTCCCTCAAGAATCGCTGCGATGGCTTTTGCGGCGGCTTCCTCATCCTTGCCGTCGGCAACGACGGTGACGGGGACGTTCTTATACAGATCCAGCGACAGAATGCAGATCAGCGAATCCAGAGTCAGCTGCTTGTCCTTGCAGATGAGGGAAATGCCGGCGTCATACTGCATGGCGGCTTCGGACAGTTTGGCTGCAAACTGGGGGGTCATGTCGATGTCGGCGGTAAATGCGGTTTCGATCTTGGTCATAAGGATTACCTCGAATGTGTTATAGCCCGATATCTTCGCCGCAGCGCAGCTTCTCGGCCATAGCGGAGATGCGGCGCAATCTTGCATTGACACCCGATTTACCCAACGGGGGATTGAGAAGCGCGCCGAGTCCGCTGAGAGAAGTCTCGGGGTTGGCGATGCGCAGCATTGCGATCTCACGAAGGGAGCGGGGGAGTTTGTCCAGTCCGACCTCACGATCGAGATAGAGGATGTCCTCCTGCTGCGAACCTGCCGCTTCAACGGTGCGGTTGATGTTTGAATCCTCGCAATTCATCATGCGATTGACTTGATTCAGCACGCTCTTCTGTATGCGGATGTCTTCAAGTTTCAATACGGCTTTGCCGGCCCCCATGAGGGTCAACAGACTGACGATATCATCGGCTCTTTTACAGTATACCACATATTTTGACTTTCTGCACAGGTATTTGCAAGAAATTTCAAACTTTTTTATTAAATTGGTTAAGTGAATTGCGAAGTCTTCGTCGGAAAACTCGAATTCAAGGTTGTACTCACGGGAAGGGGTGGAAATCCTGCCGCACATCAGATATGCGCCGCGCAGATAGGATTTCTGACAGCAGGTATAGGAGATGGTATCGTCATCGGGAAGCTGTCGGATGCCGAACAAAGCGCTGCTGTCGCGCAGACCGAGCTTGTCCAAAAGAACGGTCGCACTCTCCTCATCCACGGTCAGCAGATAGCGGGTCATGCCGCTGAGCGTCTCCGTGAAGATCGTGCGGATCTGTCCCGTGATGCCGTAGAACTGCTTGAGAAGACCGAAATACCTGCGGACGACGGAACCGTCAATGCTGGTGAGGGTCAAAGCATAGCGGTCCTTGCCTCGGTAGGTGATACTGCCATTGGCAAGTATCGCCGCACAGAGCTCGGCACGGGCACAGCAGGATTGCGTGCAGATATCATGCGCCAGCTCGTTGCGGACATCGGATGAAAATGACATCGTTATTCTCCTACAATGCGGACTTCGGTCTCAAGGGTAACGCCATCCTTCTCAAGGATGACCTGCTGTACGTGACGGATCAGGGAAAGGATATCTTCGGCGGTGGCATTGCCGGTGTTGATGACAAAGCCCGCGTGCTTCGGGCTGACCTGAGCGCCGCCTACGGAGTAACCTTTAAGTCCCGCCTGTTCGATCAATGCACCCGCGAAATAACCGACGGGACGCTTGAAGGTGCTGCCCGCGCTGGGGAATTCCAGGGGCTGTTTGTCGCGACGACGTCCGTTCAGGTCTTTCATCGTTGCAGAGATGGTGTCGGGATCGCCGGGCTTCAATTCAAATCTTGCGGTGAGGACGATGCCGCCTTCGCGCAGCGGCTTGGTGGAACGGTAGCTCATTTCCATTTCTGCTTTGCTGAGGGTCACGACTTCACCGTTCAGGAGGACGGTCGCATCGATGAGCACATCCGACAGTTCGCCGCCGTAGGCACCCGCGTTCATAGCGCATCCGCCACCGACGGTTCCCGGAATGCCCGAGGCGAATTCAAGACCGGTCAACGCATTGTTACGGGCGACCGCTGCCAGTCGCGCCAGCGTTGCACCCGCCTGTGCGGTGATGGTCGTACCGTCTGCGGTCACATCGGAGAACTTGTCGCCGAGCAGAATGACGATGCCGCGAATGCCGTTATCTTTGACAATCAGGTTGGAACCGTTGCCGATAACGAGTACAGGAACATCATTCTCCCTTGCGATCCGTAAAGCCTCGATGACCTGTTCACTGCTTTCGGGCATGACGATCAGATCCGCGGGACCGCCCACACGGAAAGTCGTGTGGCGGGACATGGGCTCATTGAAAAGAAGCTGTTCGGCACGGAAAGAGCTTCCGTCGAAAACATGATCAAGATTCATGGTTTACCTCAGAAATTGAAATAGATGAAGGGGTTGTAGTCAACAACAGCCACATAGCTCATGGCGATGACGGTGAATGCGAGGAGACCAACGCCGGAAACGACGCGGATCGCGGTGTCGGAAACGTGGAATCGATTGCGGAGCCACTGACCGACGGGAAGGCCGAAGACAACGCCGCCTGCGATGAACAGACCGTACTCACGCAGCAGCAGGGTAGCGGTGGGATCCCAGAGACGCGCACCGTTGATACCGAACATGGTGCCGTAGAAGCGCCAGGCGACGCCGAGGTTTTCAGAGCGGATCATGACTGTTACGGTCACCAGC
>JAKSPZ010000207.1 GCA_024404395.1 Clostridia bacterium
GGGCTGATATTGCCGGAAAGCATGTCCGTCAGTATATCCGCCGCCAGCTTTTTCCCCTGCTCGGTATCCATGATGCTGCTCAATACCATCGACAGCACCAGACCCAGGATCACACCGATCAAGCCGCCGATGACCGACAGCAGGAAGGATTCGATCAGGAACTGCAGCTGGATCTGCCTCGGCAGCGCGCCCAGTGCCTTCTTCAGACCGATCTCCGTGGTTCGCTCGGTGACACTGGTGAGCATCATGTTCATGATGCCCATGCCGCCGACCAGCAGGGAGATGGAGGCGATGCCCGCAAGGAGTCCCGTCATCATGCCCGTGATCTTGTTCATCATCTCTTCCACGCTTTCCATGGAAGTGATGGTGTAGCAGTCGTCCTCGTAGCTGAACATGGCGTCCATGCAGGGTTCAAGCTCGTTCTTGACCTGATCGGAAGTGTAGTCGTCCGTAAAGTACACCGTGCAGGAAGTGACCACATTGGCACTGTTCATCTTCATAGCTGTGGTGTACGGAATGAGGATGTCGCTGCTACCCATGAGGATGCTCATGATGCTCTCGGTATCCTCATCGGAGAAGATACCCACCACACTGAAGGGGATGCCGCTGATGTACAGCTCCTTGCCGATGGGATCCACGCCGAAGAAGAAGGTATCCACCATCTCCTGGTTGATGAGACAGACCGTGGACATGTTCTCCGAGTCGATCTTGTTCAGTGCGCGGCCTCTGACCACCACATCGGGATTACTGTAGAAATAATAAGCACTCTTGCCCGAAACGGAGATGTCGCTCTCGCGCTCGCCGCCTCTGGAAACGCGGGCAATATGAGACACGCTGGGCGTCACGCCTTCAACTGTGTCCAGCTCCGCGATCTCGTCCAGCTCGGCCTCGGTCAGACCGCTCTTCAGGTCGCTGCCCGTGACCATGACGGTCAGGGTGCCCGCGCCGAGAGAGGAGAAGGAATTGGTAATGGTGCCCGTCACGCTGGAGACCGTGGTGATCAGGGCAATGACCGACATGACGCCGATCATGATGCCCAGCACGGTCAGGAAGGAACGCATGCGGTTGTTGAGGATGTTGGAAAGGGACATCCCGATGCATTCCTTCAGCATGATGAAGCTGCCTCGGATTCGCTTAAGCATCGTTGACGTCGCCTCCTTCCGTCAGCTCGCCGTCGATGATGTGGACCACGCGGCGGGCACGGGATGCGATGTTCATGTCATGGGTGATCATGATGATGGTGCGTCCCTCGGCGTTCAGTTCGGCAAACAGCTCCATGACCTGCCGTCCCGTCTTCTGGTCCAGTGCGCCCGTGGGTTCGTCCGCCAGCAGGATGGCGGGATTGCCCACCATGGCGCGGGCAATGGCCACGCGCTGCTGCTGACCGCCCGAAAGCTGGGTGGGCAGATGGTCCATGCGGTCAGCCAGACCGACGCGCTCCAGCATCTCTTCCGCACGTCTGCGGCGCTCGCGGGGCGGAACACCCGCATAGATCAGGGGCAGTTCCACGTTTTTCTGCGCCGTCAGTCGAGGCAAAAGCTGGGAATTCTGGAAGATAAAGCCGATCTCACGATTGCGGATGGCGGCCAGCTCGGACTCGGTCTGGTCGTCGATCAGTCGATCCTTCAGGATATAGGTGCCCGTGGTCGCCACATCCAGACAGCCGATGATGTTCATCAGCGTGGATTTGCCGCTGCCGGACGGACCCAGCACCGAGAGGTACTCCCCCTCTTCCACGTCCAAATCAACGTCCTTCAGCACGCGCATATCCTCATCGCCCATGTGATAGACTTTGTTGATGCCCCGCATTTTGAAGAAAGTATTCACGCTCACGGCTGGCCTCCGGGCTGTCCGCCGGGCATTCCGTTCTGGCTGCCATAGTTGCGATCATTGCCGCTCATACCGGAACCGTAATTACCGTAACCACCGTAGTTACCGCTGCGGTTACTGCGGATCTCCTGAGAACCGACCATGCCGGAGAACATCGCCTGCATCTCGGCGTAGGGATCGTTCTTGGCGACGGCGTAGACGGTCTCACCGTCGGCAACGCCTTCGGTAATCTCCACGTAGTTGCCGTTGCTGACGCCGACGGAAACATCTCTGCGGTCCATCTCACCCTCTTCGTTCATGACGTAGACAAAGGCGCTGTTGGCCACATCGAAAGACAGGGCATCCATCTTCAGCACGACCACGTTGTCAGCCTCTTCCTGAGGAATGGTGACCGTGACCTGCATGCCGGGATACACGCCGTCCTCGGCGGGAATGTCCACATAAGCGGTGGCGGTATAGTAGGCAACGTTGCCCTGAGAGGCAGAGATGTAGTTGATCGCGGACACTTCGCTCTCGTAAACGTTCTCCGTCGCGGTGACGGTGACGCGGCAGGCCTGACCCACGGAAACGGAAGCGATGTCGTACTCATCCACGCGGAAGTTGATCTTCAGATGACCGAAGTCCGCCACCTGGATCAGGGTATCGCCCGCGGCGACCTCATCGTCCGGTGCGACATCGAGGGTGTTGACGCGACCGTCAAACTCGGCTTCGATGGTGTTGCCGTTGGCGAGACGGATCAGTTTGTCGCCATCCTTGACCTCGTCCCCCACCGCTACATAAACCTTTCGCACAGTGGTCTTTGCGGGCGAAGCATAAACGGCGCTGTCCACCAGCTCCAGACTGCCCGAGAAGCTCAGGGAGTTGGAGATGCTGCCGATGGTCGCGGTATATTCGTCATACGTGATCTTGTACTCTGCCTTCAGTCGGGCATAGCCGTAAAGTGCGCCTGCCGCAAGCAGTGCAACAATGATCAGAAACACAAAAAATCTGCGGATGCGCCGCTTC
>JAKSPZ010000208.1 GCA_024404395.1 Clostridia bacterium
CTGCTCCTTCCCCGCGCTGCCGAGCTTGTTTCTCTGGAAGTCATCGACTCCCGCAACGATTAAGAGAAAGGACGCTTTCGCCAAGCGAAAGCCATAAAGGATAATAATGAATATTTACGCAATTCCCTCCATGAAGGAACGCATCAGCGGCAACTCCTATGTCGGCCGCGGTATCGTCATCGGCAAGTCCGCTGACGCAAAGAAGGCAGTCTTTGCATACTTCATCATGGGCCGCAGCGAAAACAGCCGCAACCGTATTTTCATTGAAAACGGCGATGAAGTCATCATTCATCCCTTTGACGCATCCAAGGTTGAAGACCCGTCCCTCATCATCTATTCCCCCGTCAGAAAGATCGGTAATGACCTGATTGTCACAAACGGCGACCAGACCGACACTGTCTACGATTTCATCAAGGACGGCAAGACCTTTGCAGAAGCCCTGAACACCCGCTGCTTTGAGCCGGATGCTCCCAACTTCACCCCCCGTATCAGCGGCGTCATGCACTTCTCTGACAACGACTTCTCTTATGAGATGAACATCTTAAAGAGCGCAGACGCAGAGGGTTCTGCCTGTGTCCGCATGAATTTCGCATATCCCGCAATCGCAGGTCTCGGTCACTTCATCCACACCTATGTCTGCGACGGCAATCCGATCCCCACTTTCCAGGGTGAGCCGGAGCGCACCGCCATCCCGGACGATATCGACGCATTCACAAGCGAGATCTGGGAAAACCTCGACGCAAACAACAAGATTTCCCTTTACGTCCGCTATATCGATCTCGCCACCGGCAAGGTCGAGAACCGCATGATCAACAAACACAACTGATTGCACGGAAAGGAACATTGCCCGCATGAAAGAATTTGAACTGAAATACGGCTGCAACCCCAACCAGAAGCCGTCCAAGATCTACATGGCAGACGGTACCGAGCTGCCCATCACCGTTCTCAACGGCCGTCCCGGCTATATCAACTTCCTCGATGCCTTCAACAGCTGGCAGCTCGTCCGCGAGCTGAAGGCAGCGCTGGGTATGCCCGCCGCTACCTCCTTCAAGCACGTCAGCCCCACCTCCGCCGCTGTCGGCGTGAAGCTCCCTGACTGTCTGAAAAAGGCCTGCTTCGTTGACGATATCGCAGGTCTTGATGATTCTCCCCTCGCCTGCGCATACGCCCGTGCCCGCGGCACCGACCGTATGTCTTCCTTCGGCGACTGGATCGCCCTCTCCGACGTCTGCGACGTGACCACCGCGCTGCTCATCAAGCGTGAGGTCTCCGACGGTATCATCGCTCCCGGCTATGAGCCCGAAGCTCTGGAGATTCTGAAATCCAAGAAGAAGGGCAACTACAATATTGTAGAGATCGATCCCGACTATGTTCCCGCTTCTATCGAAGAGAAGCAGGTCTTCGGCATCACCTTCCGTCAGGGCCGCAACAACTTCGAGATCAACGAAGCGCTCCTTGAAAACATCGTCACCGAGAACAAGGAATTCCCTGCATCCGCAAAGCGCGATCTGATCATCTCCCTCATCACCCTCAAGTACACCCAGTCCAACTCCGTCTGCTACGCAGTCGACGGTCAGGCTATCGGCGTCGGCGCCGGTCAGCAGTCCCGTATCCACTGCACCAGACTTGCCGGCAGCAAGGCTGACAACTGGCATCTGCGTCAGTGCGAGAAGGTTCTGAACCTGCCTTTCCTGCCCACCCTCGGCAGACCGGATCGTGACAACGTCATCGACGTCTACATCTCCGAAGACTGGGAAGACGTCCTCGACGACGGCGCATGGCAGAAGTACTTCACCCATCGCCCCGAGCCCATGACCCGCGAAGAAAAGCGCGCTTATCTCGGTGCCATCAAGGGTGTCGCTCTCGGCTCCGATGCGTTCTTCCCCTTTGACGACAATATCGTCCGCGCACGCCGCAGCGGTGTTTCCTACATCGCAGAACCCGGCGGATCCATCCGTGACGACGTGGTCATCGACGCTGCCAACAAGTTCGGCATGACCATGGCCTTCACCGGCATGCGCCTGTTCCATCATTGATTTTCCGGCGGCTCCTTGATCGCACACTGCCATCGCATCCGCATCAAGGAGCTGCTTTTTCTACGATATACAGAAAGGACTTTTCTTATGAAAATTCTCGTAGTCGGCGGCGGCGGCAGAGAGCATGCCATCATCAAGTCGCTGAAAAAGAATCCCTCTGTCGAAACGATCTATGCTCTGCCCGGCAACGGCGGTATCGCGCAGGATGCTGTCTGCGTGAACATCGGTGCCAAGGATATTGAAGGCATCGTAAAGTTTGCCAAGGAGAATCCCGTGGATTTCGCTGTCGTCGCACCGGATGATCCGCTGGTCCTCGGCTGTGTCGATGCACTGGAGGAAATCGGCATCCCCTGCTTCGGTCCCCGTGCAAACGCAGCCATCATCGAGGGCAGCAAGGTCTTCTCCAAGAATCTGATGAAGAAGTACGGCATCCCCACCGCAGCGTACGAAGTCTTCGATAACTTTGAAGCAGCGCTCGCTTATACCGAGACCTGCCCCCTGCCCATCGTCGTCAAGGCTGACGGTCTGGCTCTGGGCAAGGGCGTTCTGATCTGCGAGACCAGAGAAGACGCACATGCAGCCGTCCGTTCCCTCATGGAAGACAAGATCTTCGGTGCCAGCGGCAACTCCGTTGTCATGGAAGAATTCCTGACCGGTCCCGAGGTCTCCGTGCTCGCGTTCACCGACGGCAATGTCGTCCGTCCCATGGTTTCCTCCATGGACCACAAGCGCGCTCACGACAACGACGAAGGTCTCAACACCGGCGGTATGGGCACCACCGCGCCCAACCCCTACTA
>JAKSPZ010000209.1 GCA_024404395.1 Clostridia bacterium
ATCGTCAGCGCAGGCTCCAGCCCCAACGACGCTGCGATCGTCCAGCCTGCATCAGCACAGACAATGAAATCGTCTGCCTCAGCTTCATACGCCTTCGCAGGATCGCCCTCACAATAGGCCGTGAAAATAACACATCTCGGAGAAGTCGTAAAGGGATGGATGTTCCGCATCTCGTCGATACAGTCCATCGTATAATCCGCCATCGCTTCGATCTTGGGAATATCTCCGGCGACATGAGGCTCGCGGATGGCATAAGCCCCCATACCGACGGCTTTCGCGCCCATGATGCCCGCCAACGCGTCTTCAAAGACCACGCAATCGGAAGGCTCGACACCAAGCTTACTTGCCGCCAGCAGGTAGATCTCGCCGCTCGCCTTACCTCTTCCGTTGGTATGCTCCGTGGAGCAGACAACTTCGAACAGCTCGTCCAATCCCAGTCGCTTCAGACAAGGCTTATACAGATTGGGGGTCAGTGCAGAGGCGATCGCCAACCGCACCCCTTCCCTTTTCAGCATTCTCAGGTACGCGTAGGAGCCTTTCTTCAGGGGTACGCGCAGGGCGTACTCCTCTTCGGACAAACGTGTCCACTCTTCAATCAGATCCTGCCAACGCTCGTTGGGCATGTATTTCCGAACGGTGAACTCAGCTGTCTCCCTGTAGCTCATGCCCGCGACTTCGGACCCGTAAGTCGGCGGCACCGCCATACCGCGGCGACCAAAGAACACTTCATCCACCTTCGACCACACGTACATGCTGTCCAGCAAAGTGCCGTCCAGATCAAATATCGCCGCTTTGAACGGGATGCATCCCATATTATCTCTCCTCCATCAGTGCTTCCGCACAGCGCAGACCGTCCACAGCAGCAGACAGTATGCCGCCTGCATAGCCCGCGCCTTCGCCACAGGGATATAGTCCTCTGAGCGTCGACTGGCATTCACTGTCGCGCACGATGCGCACAGGCGAGCTGGAACGGGTCTCCACGCCCGTCATGACTGCGTCATCGGAAGCATACCCCTTCAGCTTGCGATCCAACAGCGGCAACGCCATTCTGAGGGATTCAGATGCAAAAGCGGGCAACGTATCATCCAATGACGTCCAGGTCACGCCCGGTCTGTAGGTCGGTTCGACACCGCCCACAGCGGTAGAAGCTCTGTTTTTCAAGAAATCGCCTACCAGCTGCGCAGGGGCATGATAATTGCCGCCGCCAAGCTCAAAAGCAGCCTGCTCCCACTTGCGCTGGAAAGCCACGCCTGCCAGCGGATGATCCGACTCAAAATCCTCGGGATTGACGGACACCAACAGCGCACTGTTGGCATTCTCGCCGTCGCGGGCAAAGCAGCTCATGCCATTTACCACGACGCGCCCTTCCTCACTGGCCGCCGCCACGACTTCGCCGCCGGGGCACATGCAGAAGGTATACACACCGCGTCCGTTGGGCAGGTGAACATTCAGCTTGTAGTCCGCCGCTCCCAGGGCGGGATGTCGCGATGCCGCACCGTACTGGGAACGATTGATCATCTGCTGTTTGTGCTCGATTCGCACGCCGATGGAGAAAGCCTTCTGGATCATGGGAACACCCAGACTGTCGAGCATCTCGAACGTATCTCGGGCACTGTGACCGACGGCAAGGATGACATCATCCGTCTCAAGGGTCGTTTTTTCGCCGTTGGTCTCAAGCTCTGCGCCAATGACGCGTCCTTTATCGATCATCAGCCCCGTCAGCTGCGTTTCAAACATCACCGTTCCGCCGAGCGAGATGATCTCCTCGCGGAGCGTGCGAACGACCTTTCGGAGGTTGTCCGTGCCGATGTGGGGCTTTGCCAGATAGCAGATCTCCTCGGGAGCGCCTGCACGGTGCAGCGTCTCCAGCACTTCATGACAGCGCGGATCCTTGATGCCGCTGTTCAGCTTGCCGTCCGAGAATGTTCCCGCGCCGCCTTCGCCAAACTGCACATTGCTGCGCGGATCCAGCTTTCCCGTCAATCGGAAGGTCTCAACATCCGCCATACGCGCTTCCACAGGCTTGCCACGTTCGATGACGACAGGTTCCATGCCGTACTGCGCCAGACGCAGCGCGGCAAAGAGTCCCGCAGGTCCCAAGCCGACTACCAAAGGACGATGCGCCAGATTACGGGCAGCCAATTTCGGCGCAGGCTTTGCCTTCTGTACCTCTTCCGCGTTGCGCGGCAGTCGGTGCAGGGGCTTTACGGTCTCCGTCTCCAAAGTCAGCGTGAAATGGACATCCTGTTTATCGCGGGCGTCCACAGACTTTCGAACGATCCTCGCAGAACGGATCTCGGCAGGTGCCACATGAAGCGCACGCGCCGCCAATACCTCCGCAGGCTTGTCGTAGTCGTTCAGTTCCATTCGAACCTGATTCAATCTGATCATGCGTTATTCTTCCTTATGATCGCATCCGCAGCGATGAACGCGGAGCCCCACGCCCATTGCAGATTGAAGCCGCCGCAATCGCCGTCCACATCCAACACCTCGCCTACGGCGTAAAGGTTGGAAACGATCGTCGATTCCAGCGTTCCGATGTCAAATTCCTTCAAAAGTGCGCCGCCCGCCGTCACCTGAGCGCGTTCGAAATCCTCGATACCGAGAACATCCATGCGCCAGTCTTTGAGAACGCGATTGAGCGCGTCGATCTCGTCGGCGGACAGAGATTCCGCCGCTCGAGTCATGGGGGCGACGTTTGCCGCACGCAGCACCGCCTGTCCGATACGTTTGGGCAGAAGTCCGCCCAGCAGGTTCTCGATGCTTCGCTTCGGCAGCAGCTTGCAGAGTCGTCCGATGTCGAAACCTTCATCCGTTACCAAACGGATC